>JACDEV010000027.1 GCA_013816135.1 Patescibacteria group bacterium
GTCCATACGGTACCATTCTTTATCAACGAACGCATATCTTCCCGCGTTATCGCGTCACCGACATCCTCAAGCTTGTCAGGTTCGAATCTAACTCTATTGAGTCCTAGACCCAGTATACGAGAAATTAACTCTCTTTTTTTTCTTAGATTTACGACCATCAGGAGCTCGCCTCGTTTGGTTCACTTTCTAGTTTAGTGGTCTGTTCTACTTCAGGCTTGATTTGTTCTCCTTTTGCCTTACGTGGATTCAAAACCTTTAGCTTCATTCTGATGGCTTCCGCCATTATTTCTTCTCTTTTTCTCCTGCCAACGGTATGACCAATTCGAACTGCGTCTTTGCCAGGATCGATTTTTGTCAAGTCATTCTTGTTAAAGACCATGACTTCAATATAGCCCGAGGGGTGTAATCCTCTGGCAGATCGAGGGCCTCTGTAACCGATTTTAACCAACCGAGGGACGCCGGACACTTGAAGCCTCATCTTGTTATCCTTGCCTTTAGGCCTCCTCCAATTGGGTGCTAAACGATCATATCTCCAGCTTTCTTGTCGTACAAATTTTGGTCGTGTACGAGATACTTTCTTTCTTGTCTGGAGTAGATCCTTGTTTATAACCATAAATCTCGCAGTGTCAAAGTGACCAGTTTTAAATAAAAACGTTTCTAGGGGGTTTAGAACCCTACTAAAGAGCAAAACCTTCAGGGAGCTAAGGGTAGTCCATAATAAACCAAGATCAGATAGCGCAAGAATTAATAATTTCGAAGATTAGAACAATGCATGAAAAAATATGAACTACCGGCAGTTCCGTATCCATATGATGCATTAGAACCGCATATTGATGCAAAAACAATGGAAATACACCACACGAAACATCATCAAGCTTACACTGACAAACTCAATGCAGCACTCGAAAAATGTCCTCCTGAAATTCAAGAAAAAGACATAGTAGAAATATTATCAACTATTGACAAAGTTCCTGCTGAACAAAGAAGTGCTGTCAACTTTAATGGTGGAGGTTTTGATAATCACCGAATATTTTGGAACAACATGAAATCGAACGGTGGAGGTGAACCAAGCGGGACTATTGCTGATGCAATTAAAACATCTTTTGGAAGTTTTTCAGACTTTAAAGAGAAATTTTCTTCTACAACTGCAGTGATCCAAGGTAGCGGTTGGGGATGGCTTGTCTATAATCCATCTACCAGTAAAGTTGAATACAAAGCAATGCCAAACCAAACGAGTCCACGAACCGAAGGGTTGATCCCTCTTCTTGGATGTGACGTATGGGAACACGCCTATTATCTAAAGTATCAGAACAGAAGACCTGATTACATTTCCGCATGGTGGAATGTTATAAACTGGGACGATGTGTCTGCTAGATATGATAAGTCAAAAGGAAAATAGCTAAATATAGTCTACGAATGAATACTGGGCACATTTTTTTACTTATTTTTTATTATCCCTTAACCTATCCTGTCGAAGACATTTATGAGAAAAAAGGGAGAAAAAAGTTTTTTGTAAGTAGCAGTGCAACAGATTGCAGAGATTTGGGGCTTTGAGCTCAAGCCGTTACGAAATAACGATCCATTATACAATTAAAATACCGAAATATCAAAGATTCTGCACTATGTTAATGAATCCGAACTTTTCCCTTGTTGTTCTATTAACAGCCATATTGTAATCAAAAATTTTTTGTGAGTATTCGCTTAGGACCTTCATCATCGGATCTACTGACTTGTCTGTATAAAATCCTGGACAATCCCCTGTTAATTGAAATGAGGCATGAATGACGGGTCTTCCATCCGAACTTACTTCCGTCCATGATGCGAATGGATAGAGAGAGCACACTCCAGGTTTTTCCGGATGTAACTTACAGCTTCCTTGATCATCTAGGAATCTGCACGGGACTGGGACCCCATCTTCGGCGTCAGCTTCATTTAATTTTCTTTTAAGTGAAATCATGCTTAGCGTTGTGATCACGTTACCATTATTCCCAATTTCTTGCCAACTAGAAATTCTTGTTTCGTTTTTCAAAAAGCTGCTGCGTGTAGAGTAACCTAGTTTTTGTGATATAGTCACAAGGTCATCTTTAGTAAGGGGCAGTCTTCCCTGACGATCACAAC
>JACDEV010000021.1 GCA_013816135.1 Patescibacteria group bacterium
CTTCCATCCCAGAGAGAAAACCTCTGGAGCAAGGTAGATTCTATAACTGGCAAACCAGGAAGTGAATTGAAGGTGGAGGGGTGGCGGATGGGTGTATATGAGCGGTGAAGTGAGGTAACTCTCACGGAGCAAAGGCACCCTGCTAGTAACATTCTTCTAACAAAATAGGAGGCAAAGGTGGGATGACAAAAACACCGAGCAATTTGCAAGACTTGAGAAGGAAGATATACATCAAAGCGAAGGCTGAACCCTCGTCGAGATTTTGGGGGCTTTATGTTCATGTGTGTAAGATAGAGACGCTAAGAGAAGCCTATACTTTAGCCAAGCGAAATAAGGGAGCGCCAGGAATTGATGGTGTGACCTTTGAAGCGATTGAAGCAGAAGGACAAGAGCAATTTCTCCAAAAGATACATGATGAACTGAAGTCAAAAACTTACTATCCCGATAGGAATCTGAGAAGAGCGATACCGAAAGATGGAGGAAAATCCAGAAATCTAAGTATTCCTTGTATCCGAGACCGAGTAGTACAAGGAGCCTTAAAGCTAATACTTGAACCTATATTCGAGGCGGATTTTCAAGAAGGATCTTATGGATACCGTCCCAAACGTACAGCGCATGCAGCGATTGAGAAAGTAACTGAAGCAGCCATCAAAGGAAAAGCAAAGGTCATCGATGTTGACCTGAAATCTTACTTTGATACCGTCGGACATTTTATTTTGCTAAATAAAATATCGGCACGGATAAATGACAAGGATGTTATGCACCTGCTAAAGTTAATACTCAAAGCTGGAGGTAAGCGAGGTATTGCACAAGGTGGGCCGTTATCACCGCTAGTCAGCAATATTTATCTCAATGAGTTAGATAAGAAGCTAGAGAAAATAAAGAAAGCGACAAGTGGAGATGGATATCAGCATATCGAATACGCGAGATGGGCAGATGATATAGTAATACTTATTGATGACCATCCAAAGTGGTTCGATTTGGAAGAGGCAGTGTACAAGATACTGAAAGAAGAATTATCACTAATTAAAGTAGAACTTAACAAGGAAAAGACACGCATTATCAACTTAAAGCAAGGAGGAATATTCAGTTTTCTAGGCTTTGATTTCCGCCGAACGAAAACAAAACAGGGAAAATGGGGAGTTCAGAAGACGCCAAAGATGAAGGCGCGAACAGCCCTTTTACGGAAATTAAAAGAAATATTCCGCAGACATCAATCACAACCGATTGATCGCGTAATATATTTGATTAATCCGATATTACGGGGTTGGACAAACTACTTTAGAGTTGGTAATTCGAGCAGATGTTTTGGCTATGTTAAAGATTGGGTAGAAAAGAAAATAAGGCGCAATTTAATGCGCGCCCGGAAGCGGAGGCGAGGTTTCGGCTGGGATAGGTGGAGTAAGAATGAACTGTATGGGAAACTAGGTTTGTTTTCTGACTATAAGATACGGTACTACATTCCGAAAGCATACCCAGCCAGATAGGTCACATAAACTTTGAAGCGAAGATGCTAGGAGAGCGTAGTGCGAGAAATTCGCCTGCTGCGTTGTGCGTCCAGAAAAGGCTGGCATGCTCAGTGGGAAATAACCCCACCAGGACAAAAGTCGGAATCCTGTAGCTCGGGTAGCAACATGGCGGGAAACCAAGATGTTGAAGCCTACCGACAATCTTACCATAAGGGTAAGTGCGAATTATCAGGCCGCAGCGAAAGCGAACACATAGGTGGCTTCGAAAGTGCGTAGTCCCGAAGGCCGAGCTTGCAACGTAGGAGCGAAGGCAAGATGAACAATCGAAAACTGACTGATACGACTGTTCACTTCGGCGGAGTGGTAGTGGCAGCATGATAATGAGGGCATGCAAAAGCAACTGGAGAAACCCTTCCATCCCAGAGAGAAAACCTCTGGAGCAAGGTAGATTCTATAACTGGCAAAGCAGGAAATGAATTGAAGGTGGAGGGGTGGCGGATGGGTGTATATGAGCGATGAAGTGAGGTAACTCTCACGGAGCAAAGGCACCCTGCTAGTAACATTCTTCTAACAAAATAGGAGGCAAAGGTGGAATGACAAAAACACCGAGCAATTTGCAAGACTTGAGGAGGAAGATATACATCAAAGCGAAGGCTGAACCCTCGTGGCGATTTTGGGGACTGTATGTTCATGTGTGTAAAATGGAGACGCTAAGAGAATCCTATACTTTAGCCAAGCGAAATAAGGGAGCGCCAGGAATTGATGGTGTGACCTTTGAAGCGATTGAAGCAGAAGGACAAGAGCAGTTTCTCCAAAAGATACAAGATGAACTAAAGTCAAAAACTTACTATCCCAATAGGAATCGGAGAAAAGCGATACCGAAAGATGGAGGAAAATCCAGAAATCTAAGTATTCCTTGTATCCGAGACCGTGTAGTACAAGGAGCCTTAAAGCTAATACTTGAACCTATATTTGAAGCGGATTTCCAAGAAGGATCTTATGGGTACCGTCCTAAGCGTACAGCGCATGCAGCAGTAGAGAAAGTAACTGAGGCAGCCATCAAAGGAAAAGCAAAGGTCATCGATGTTGACTTGAAATCTTACTTTGATACTGTCGGACATTTTATTTTACTAAATAAAATGGCGGTACGAGTAAATGACAAAGATGTTATGCACTTGTTAAAGTTAATATTCAAAGCTGGAGGTAAGCGAGGTATTGCACAAGGCGGGCCACTATCACCGCTGGTCAGCAATATTTATCTCAATGAGTTAGATAAGAAGCTAGAGAAAATAAAGAAAGCGACAAGTGGAGATGGATATCAGCATATCGAATACGCGAGATGGGCAGATGATATAGTAATACTTATTGATGACCATCCGAAGTGGGCTGAGTTAGAGAAGGCAGTGTACAAGATATTACAAAATGAATTATTACAAATTAAAGTAGAGCTTAATAGGGAAAAGACGCGATTTATCAACTTAAAACAAGGAGGAACATTCAGCTTCCTAGGCTTTGATTTTCGACGATTGAGAACAAAGCAGGGAAAGTGGGGGGTCCAGAAGACGCCGAGAATGAAGGCGCGAACAACCCTTTTACGGAAATTGAAAGAAATATTTCGCAGCTATCAATCACAACCTATTGATCGTGTAATATATCTTATCAATCCGATATTACGGGGTTGGACAAACTACTTTAGAGTTGGTAATTCGAGCCGATGCTTTGGCTATGTTAAAGATTGGGTAGAAAAGAAAGTAAGACGCAATTTAATGCGTGCAAGGAAGCAGGGAGGTTTTGGCTGGGATAGGTGGAGTAGGAATGAACTGTATGAAAAATTAGGTCTGTTCTCAGACTACAAGGTACGGTATTACATTCCGAAAGCATACTCAGCTCGATAGGTCACATAAACTTTGAGGTGAAGATACTAGGAAAGCGTAGTGCGAGAAATTCGCCTGCTGCGTTTGACGTGGCGGGAACTGGAAACGAGAAGATGGCGAGAGCCATGCGGGCACGAAGTTGGAAACAATGGAAACAGACAAGCTTGAGCCTGTACTTTATCGCGCCAGCTTTCGACCCTACCTTAGAGAAGCCCGCTGCAGCAATGTGGTGGGCTTACTCGACATAATGCAGAGTTTTCGGAAAGAGAGTTTCAAAATTTAGATTTGCGAGATGCGCGATTAAACATTCGTGGCATAAAAATATTAATGGCCTTACAGGAAAAACTAACAAGTTGTGTACGGCGACTATTCACAAAAACAAACGATATGCGGCAAGCTTACGATTTTTTTAGTAATTCTAAAGTAAATGGAAGCGCTTTATTTTTACCGCATCAAGAGAAAACATTAGAACGGATAGCAGTTGAAAAATCCGAGTATATATTAGCTATACAAGACAGCACATCCCTTAACTATACAAACCATAAAGCAAAATTGGAACTTGGACGTATTGGAGGAACACGAGATCGTTATTTATATGGGTTAATTCAGCACTCCACGATTTGCGTTACAGAAGATAATATTCCGTTAGGTCTGATAGATTTAAGATTTTTTCATCATGATGATAAAGACACAAGTATGGATTCTGCTTCAAGAAAAATAGAAGATAGGCATAGTTATCGTTGGTTAGAAGCACTAAAAGTAGTTAAAGAAAAAATAAATTCTACTAAAAAAGTTATAAATATTTCTGATCGAGAAGGAGATTTTTTTGAGTTCCTGAATGACTTAACTAAGGATAACCAGCTTTTTATTGTTCGTGTAAAATATAACAGATATACCGGAGAAAAACATCGTCATCAAGGAGAGAAACTTTTCAAAGTAGTAGATAATGAAGACGTTATCGGCCAAATGCAAGTAGAAATTTACGACCCGAACACAAAAATTGAAAAGCCCATTGAATTAAAGTTAAAGTGTGTGTCTAATGTAAAATTACCGCGTGTTTGGCGATCAGCTGGCAGCATTAAAAAGACTGATTTACCAATAAAAGTTAATGTTGTAAAAGCATATAACGATGATTATTGTTGGGTATTGCTAACCAATCTTCCAATAAAAACTTGCGAAGAAGTTAAGCGAATCGTAAAACTATATCGATGCCGTTGGCATATTGAAGATTATCACAAGATATTAAAAACAGGTTATCAAGCAGAAAAAGTCTACTTGCATTCTTCTCGTCAAGCTATAGAAAACGCATTAACTATGATAGCAATTTCGGCTTGTAGATTTTATTGGTTATTATATGTAGGAAGACAATCAAAGGAAATAAAGGCAAACGTGCTATTTGATGATTATGAGTGGAAATCACTTTTTACTTATTTTGAAAAACGTATTCCTATAAATACACCTACTGTTTCAGAGGTTGTTAATTTAATTGCACGTTTGGGTGGCTATAAAAATCGAAAAAATGATAAACCACCAGGGATAAAAACTTTCTGGATTGGATTTCAATTTTTTACAGTTATTTCTAATACGTATAAAAGAGTATTGAAAATTAATCCAAATACGTCATAATAAATTTTTAAAGAACTTTTTTTGTCAATTATTCACACAATTATAGTGTGCAACGTAAAGCTATTATTTATAATACTGTTTAGTAAAAAATTTGTTGTCTAAAATATGTAGGAAGATTATAAATTTGTTAAAATACCAATTTTCAGAATCAAATAGATAGTATGTAAGCAAAAATTTTATTCATTATCCTAATAAAATTGTTTTTTCAACTAAAACTTAAGGCTAATTGGAAGAGTATACCCCAGTTTGACGTCAGGCAAACACCGAAAACATGTCAGACTAGGATTGTTTTTTGGCTTTTCTGACATAAGATTTCAAAGGTCTAGAGTCTAAATTGACACTTTACGCAGACTTTTTCACTTTTTAGGTGGGCGTTTCAGAATCTTATGTGCCAGTAATAATTAGTTTTCTTGTCTATGTAACACTAGAGTAAATTTTATGAGGGTTATACACTTATGGATAGACAAAATGATTTGACCTATATTGGATTGAACATTCGACGATTAAGAAAAAAAGAAGGATATACACAAGAATATTTTTCTAAGTTGATTGAAATGAATAGAGCATATTATGGAGCAATTGAGCGTGGAAAATATAATATCACTATTTTAAATTTATTAAAAATTGCTAAAGCATTGAACATATTACCACAGGACATTTTTCCAACTAATTTCCAAGTTTAGGGTCGCAAAGGTGGCGAGCATTCACACGGTGGTAAAAGTGAAGAAAAAGAGTGGTTTTTAAACTTTGCGATTTCTGTCCCCGAATCGCAGTGTTGGATAAAAAATCCTAAATAGTCTCCTCTGAAAGCCGCATGCAATCAGGGGGGCAAAATAAATTTCAAAAGAGCGAAAACAC
>JACDEV010000015.1 GCA_013816135.1 Patescibacteria group bacterium
GGCCGAACCTTTGTTTAAAAAGTCTACATACGATATCCACAGGGATTTTTTGTCTCTATCTCGCAGACCATCAGCAATTGCAAATATGTTATATCCTGATTTTTTAACATCATTTTTAGCAAAAAGTTGAACTTGCTTTGAATTCTTCTCTATTTTCTTAAGCGATAATGCATCGATGTTTGCTTCAAGCATTAGAAAGATTTGTTCAGATGCATTTATTTCTTCCAATCTTTCCACGACATAATCTTTTATATCTTTTTTCTCAAAAAGACTATCTAGCACAATGGTATATTTCTGTTCAAATAAACCCTGAGAAACAATAAGTTCGTCCAGCTGTCCTTCACTCCAATTCTCTGAAGTGACCTTAAAAATTTCAGAACCTGGTCTCTTCTTTTGGGCTAATTCCAAAAGTTCGTGGAGTTTCTTTCGAGCTTTGTGAGTATCGTTTCCATAAATTAGATATAGCATATTTTTAAAAAATTATTCGTAGTCGTATCTTTTTTAGGGGCTCAGTAGCGCGACGGCGCAAGGTGAGAAGCGAAGCTTCGCAAGACCTTGAATATTTTGTAATAAAAATGTGAAAGGTGTACTGCTCCTGTAAGGAGGCGAGCGTATTTTCTAGCAAGAAAATCGCGTACCCTAAAAAAGATATGATAAGAAATAAGTTTGTTAGTTTATACATAATTATATTTCTTCAGTTTCCGCCCAATTATCCCCAACTGAAGCATCGGCTACCATTATTACTCCCATAGTTTTCTTTACAGGTATGACATCCTGCATCATTCTCTTTATATCTGGAGAAATAGACTTAACTAAGCTATCTTTTACTTCATAGACCAGTTCATCGTGAACTTGCAGGAGGAGTCTCACGTCTTTTTTTAAATCTTTTTTATCCAAGAATTTATCAATCTCAATCATTGCTAACTTAATAATATCAGCCTCTGTACCTTGGATAGGAGCATTAATTGCCATACGCTCTGCGGAAGCCTTCATGAATGGAAGTTTAGACCTAATATCCGGAAAATATCTCCTTCTCCCAAAAAAGGTTTCGGTGTAGCCTTTTTGTGCAGTCTCTCTTTTTATTCTTTCCAAGTATTCGGCAAGTCCTGAGAATTTCTTGAAGTATTCATCCAAAAACTTTTGTGCATCTTCTCTGTTGGTACCTATATTTTTTTGCAGAGCAGTCACTCCCATTCCATACATTACGCCGAAATTAATAACCTTAGCTTTGGTTCTCATTTCCTTAGTTACTTTTTCCGCAGTTACTCCAAAAACCTCACTAGCTACTGCTGTGTGAACATCCTGACCCGTATTAAAAATTTCAATTAATTTTTCATCACCTGAAAGAAAAGCTGCGATTCGAATTTCAATCTGCGAATAGTCAAAAGTCACCAGCTTGTAGCCTTTTTCTGCAATAAAGGATTTTCTAATTTCTCTTCCCAATTCTGTCTTATTTGGAATATTTTGAAGGTTAGGATTCTGACTTGCCATTCTCCCTGTGGCTGAGCCTGCTTGTAGAAAATCAGAATGTAGACGATTATTTTTATCAACTTGTGTTGGAATAGTGTCTATATAAGTTCCTAAAAGTTTCGATAATTCTCTGTATTCCAAAACTAACCCAGCGATTTCATGTTCTTCAGATAGTTTCAAAAGCTCTGATTCCTTAGTTGAAAATCCTCCACTTGCAGTCTTCTTTTGGTTTTTGGAAACCAACCCCATTTTTACAAAAAGCATTTCTCCAAGTTGCTTTGGAGAACTAATGTTGAATTCTTCTCCAACTATCTTCCAGATTCTTTTTTCCAAGGAAGATAATTCTGTGTGATATTTTTTCGATAAGATATTCAAGCGAGGTATATCTACTTTAATACCAATTTCCTTCATAGATTTCGTTATTGGAGTAAGTGGTTTCTCAACACTATCTACCACAAACGAAAGTTCTTGGTCTTTGATAATTTTTTCCAAAGCTATTTTGGCATCATTTAAAGAATTTGTCCGTGTATATGAAAGAATATCGTCAATCGAAGGGTCTGTTTTATTAGAATCAACTACCCAGAGTAACAGTCCTACTTCGGAAATCTCTTCAGCGCTTTCCTCTCTAATTAGTTCTACTGGTTGCTCTAGAGCTAGTACTTCTGCAATCTTTGCTCCTAACATTCTAAATTCAAACTCTATAAACAAGGTTTGAGCCTTTTTCATATCTATCTCATCTCTCCAAACTTTTTCAGGTAAAGTAAAATTTATCGGCGCATCATGTCGAATCGTGGCTAGCATTTTAGAAAACAAAGCTTCTTCTTCTCCCTCCTTAAGCAGTTCTACAATTCTTTTTTTTATTCCCGCCGTTTCAAAAGATTTCTCGTCTTTTTTTAACTTCTTATATATATCTTCTATAGAACCAAATTTCACAATTAGATCTTGTGCTGTCTTTTCGCCAATTCCTGCAATGCCGATAATATTGTCCGAAGGATCCCCTCTTAATCCTTTGTAATCAGGAAGAAATTTAGGTCCGAAACCAAACCTATCCACAACTGCTTTCTCATCGTAAACAATAGTATCCTTAATTCCTTTTTTTAAAGTATATACTCTGACTTTCTCACCAGAGATAAGTTGCATCGTATCCATATCTCCTGAAGCAATAACGATGTCGATTTCTGGGTTATCTTTTAATTTTTCCACTATAGTTCCGAGCATGTCATCGGCTTCAAAACCAGGAGAAGAATACATCGGAATATTCAAAGCAGTAAAAACATCTTTTGATCTTTCTAGTTGTTTTACCAATGCATCGTCTGTTTTTTTCCTCCCTTGTTTGTAATCATCATAAACTTCGTGTCGAAATGTTCCTCCTTCCAAATCAAAACAAGCGATTATATAGTCAGGCTTAACATCCTTAACTAATTTTATAATCATTGTGCACAGACCATACAAAGCACCAGTTGGCTCTCCTTTACTTGATTCAAATTCCGGCAAAGCATGATAAGCCCGATGCAAAATAGCGTGGACATCCAACAAAGCGAGTGTTTTTTTATTCTTTCTATTAATTTTTTCCTTTGCCATTATGCCTAGTATACCATCACTAGCTAACCACCTCTATTTCTCGGAAATCGGCATTTTCCAAAGCTTTCAGCATAATTTTTATATGTTCTGGCATAATATCTACCACTCTTTCTGGCCATTCTACTGCAATTAGATTTTTTGGGTCGGAGATAATTTCCTTCCAACCTAAATGCAATAATTCCTCTGACTTTTCTAGTCTGTATGCATCAATGTGGATTAAGTGAGTAAATTGTTGATTTGTTAATTCGTATATTTTTTCTATAACAAATGTGGGGCTAACTACTGTTTCCAAAATTCCAAGAGCTTTAGAAAGTCCTTGAGTGAAGGATGTTTTCCCTGCACCCAAATCTCCATACAAACCAATGACTGTAGCTTCATTTTCCTTTGGCTGTAAGTTCCGTACAAAATCCAAGGCTATCTGTTGTGTTTCTTCTAAATTCTTCGAAATCATATTTCGATTTTAGCATATTTTTTAAAATTTTTAAGTACAAAAAAAGGCGCCTTGTGGCACCTTCCGCGACAGCCCTATTGCTATCGCGGTGTAAAAAGATCTCATTGAACCGGCTGGAACGAATTAAAGGTCCAGTGCTGGTTCTGGTTCGTTCCAGATCGTGGGTAGAAGGTTTCAGTGTCGACTCCGCGATAAACCTTCTGACCACCGATAACTTCGAACACTTTCACAGTCACGATTATGTTCGAAAGCATATCCCAAGGCAAGGGTACGATGACAGTGCCTCCCACTCCCATTGTTTCCTGAAATTGTCCATCCACGAAAACGTCAGCAGGCATGTGCAAATTGTGATTGATAATCACCCTTTGCGATAAGCCTCCCACATACATCATAAGACCGTTCTTGAGTGGAACAGCACATCCACTTGCTGAGATAGCTACCAGTGCTACCATCAGCATTTTTTTCCAATAGTGCATTATGCACCTCCTTATATATCTTACACTATATTTATGATTTTGTCAATCAATCTTTTAATGACATAACATTTCCATGACATTGCGTAGTTAATTAGAAAACAAAGACGAAAATGCTTTAGTCCGAAGCATTGTCTGAGTGAAACGAGTTTGCGAGAGGACTAGCATTGAGAATTTTGTTTTCTTGATTAACGAGTGAGAAGTGATGCTATCACTTCGCAAGACCTTGAGCGTTGTGTACTCACAATGTGAAAGGTGTACTGCTCCTGTAAGGAGGAGCAAAAGCGAGCACAGCTTTATGCGTGTCATGGAAATGTTATGTTATTATTATCAATATGGTTCTCTTTGATGAAGATAAACAAAATAAACGGATAAACGATCTTCGAAAACAAGAGGAAGAAGAGTTGGCTCAAACTCTTTCTTCTAAATACGGTATTCCCTATCTTGATCTCTCTGTTACTCCTATCAATATCGACTCATTACGGGTCATCGGAGAATTGGAAACTCGCGAAGCTCAAATCGGAGTTTTTAATGATGTAAATAAAGTGCTCAGCATCGGTGCAGTTTCTCCAAACAATCCAAAAACTGTCGAAGCAATCGATAAGCTAAAATCCAAAGGCTATGCTGTTCAACTTTTTATGGTTTCCCATGCAGGACTTTCCAAGGTCTGGGACAGATACAAAGACCTTTCATACTCCTTTGAGACAAAGTCTGGAGCTTTGGATATTTCCAATGAACAGATAACTGAATTTTTGGACAAAGTTCATACTATTCCTGATGTTCAAAAACTTATTTCTGAAATCTTGTTGATGAAAAAAAGCTACAGAATCTCTAGAATTATGGAAATAATCTTAGCTGGAGCAATGGCAACCGGATCCTCTGATATTCACCTGGAACCAGAAGAAGAGTATGTGACCTTACGCTATCGATTGGATGGAATGCTCACAGAAGTTTTAAAATTTGATACTGAAACTTATAAACTACTGCTTTCTAGAATTAAACTTGTTTCCAATTTGAAATTGAATGTGGGTAACGCCCAAGACGGACGTTTCAGTATAAAAGTGGCTGAAAATGAAATTGAGATCCGAACCTCAATGATTCCAGGTGCTTATGGTGACTCTGTGGTGATGCGAGTATTAAATCCAAATGCTATTTCAGTACCGCTGGAGAGTCTCGGAATACACCCTCGGTTACTTAAAATAATTCTACACGAAATGAGTAGGCCAAGTGGACTTCTTCTTAATACAGGTCCAACGGGTTCTGGAAAAACTACTTCTCTTTATGCGTTTTTGAAAAAAATTCACACACCAGATATAAAGATAATTACAATTGAAAATCCGATTGAATACCATTTACCTGGAATTGTTCAAACTCAAACAGATGAAAAGAAGAACTATACTTTCGTTGAAGGTTTACGTAGTGCACTCCGACAAGACCCGGACGTGATAATGGTGGGAGAAATCAGAGACAAAGACACGGCGGAAATTGCAGTGAACTCAGCACTCACAGGACACCTCGTATTCTCAACTCTTCACACCAACACAGCCGCCGGAACATTCCCCCGCTTGATAGACCTCGGCATAAATCCCAAAATAATATCGTCGGCACTAAACCTTGCAATGGCACAACGCCTCGTACGAAAACTTTGTTCAGTATGTAAAAAACAAATAAAATTAGAAGGAAGAAATAAAGAAATAGTAGATAAAGTTCTTTTAACCTTGAACGACAAAACCTACCTTGATGGAATAGATGTAGGCAGTGAATGGCAGGGTGTTGGGTGTGATAAATGTAATATGACTGGATACAAAGGTCGTATTGGTGTATATGAGGCAATAATGATGGATGAAAACATAGAAAGAGTAGTGGCAGCAGAGGCAAGTGAAAGAGAAATCAAAAAAGTAGCAATTTCTCAAAATATACTGGACTTACGCCAAGACGGAATAATAAAAGTTTTACAAGGAGTGACAACCATAGAGGAACTTGAAAGAATTATTGACCTAGAAAAAGAATAGAAAGCTCCAGCATTGTTCTTCTGCAAACTTTAGCATAAAAATTTGCCACGGGAAATTTTTAGGGTTGTAATGAGTAATCCACTTGCGAAATGACTTCTGTGACCTATACTAGAAAGAGAGTTTTGGGTACTAAAAAAGCTCCAAAGCATAAATCTCTAAGCAACACTTTTAATAATCAAACCAAAAGCTAAGTATTTTACCAAGGATAATTCCAGAGACTACACAAGGTAGCCACCAGAACGTCCTCGTAGAAAGACTCGTAAACAAAAATGCTTAGTTGCTTAGAGATTTATATTTTGGAGCCCCGAAAGTCAGAAATAAATCAGACTACCCTCCGTTTTTTCAATGCCTATTTACAAGCTAGAAGTCTAGCATAAGAAAGTTTTAGTGTCAAGGGCCTACCCTTCTATTTAATTAATAAAGGATGTTATTTTTTGTGTAGTATAATATGTAATATGAAGAAAACAGATGAAAAAGAAGGAGAGAAAGAAAATCTTTTCCTTGATACCACCCTCAGGCCTTCCCGCTGGGAAGACTATATCGGCCAAAGTAATATAAAAAGGAACCTACAAATCCTTCTCACAGCTGCTAAGGAGAGAAGTCATCCACCTGAACACATCCTTTTTTATGGGCCTCCAGGACTTGGTAAAACCACACTAGCTCATCTCATTTCAAAAGAGATGAATGCCCAGATGAAAGTGACTTCTGGTCCTGCAATTGAAAAGATTGGTGACTTAGCTTCTATCCTTACCAACCTTTCTGCTGGAGATATTCTTTTTATAGACGAGATACATAGATTAAACAAAACCATTGAAGAAGTGCTCTACCCTGCTATGGAATCAGGTTCTTTGGATATAATTATTGGCAAAGGACCAAGTGCAAGAACAATCCAACTTGAACTTCCTCCTTTTACACTGATTGGTGCGACAACTAGAATTGCTATGATTTCCTCCCCTCTTCGTTCCAGGTTTTCAGGTGGAATCTTTAAACTTGAGTTTTATACCAATGACGAAATAAAGAAAATTATTACTCGTTCATCAAAGATTCTAGGTATAGAACTCGAAAACTCAGCTAGTGAGGAAATCGCCAAGAGAAGTCGATATACACCTAGAACCGCTAATTACTTTTTGAAACGCTGTAGAGACTTTGCTCAAGTCAATAAAACTGATCTAACCAAAGAGTCAGTTAATGAAGCTTTGAAACTCTTAGGTATCGATACTGTAGGACTTTCTCCTTCAGATCGAGACATCCTTCACGCTATTATAAATAAATTCTCAGGCGGTCCAGTAGGCTTGAATACTTTGGCTGCTGCCCTATCAGAAGAACAAGCAACTATTGAAGAGTTCAATGAGCCTTACTTAATACAACTTGGATTTCTAGACAGAACACCCAGAGGTAGAACAGTTACTGTTTCAGGATACGAACACTTGGGTCTTACTCCCCCAGCTAAAATGAATACCTTATTGTAATAAATATGTCAGGACATAATAAATGGTCAAAAATAAAAAGACAGAAAGAAAAAACTGATGGTCAGAAAAGTAAAATCTATGGAAAAATGGTCAAGCTGATTACTGCAGAAGCAAAGAAAGCTCATGGTGACGTAACAACACCAGGTCTTCGCTCTGCCATCGAAAAAGCTAAGTCAATGAATGTCCCGAGTGACAATATCGAGCGAGCGATAAAGAAATTCTCCGAAGGAGAAGCTAATATGGAAACTATAGTTTATGAAGCATATGGTCCAGGTGGTTGCGCTATTGTTATTGAAGCATTAACTGATAACCGCAATCGAGCTGCGCAAGAAATAAAAAGGATTTTAGGTTTGCATGATATTGCACTTGCAGCCATAGGTTCAGCTACTTGGGCATTTAGTCACGAACCTGGTGGAGAATGGATAGCGCAAAGTACAATTCCACTTTCTGACGAAGACGGTGAAAAACTTGGAACACTAGTTGATGAGTTAGAGGAGTGCGATGAGGTTCAGGACGTCTATACCAACGCAGAGTAGGAAAACTTCCAAATTTGACGAACTTCTTTGTTGAACTTCGGTAAAATAATCCTCACCTTATACGTATAAGGCTCGTATTATTTTCCTTGTCTGCCTCGAATTTCTTCCAAATTATGAAAGTTCTGAACATGCTAAAATATAGATATGCAAATAACCAAAGGTCTGCTTGTTGAAAAAATTATAGAAGTTACAGTTAAAGAGAATAATGAACCACTCGTCGAAGTTTTTGAAACTGAAAAAATTAAACTTCTTAGAGAACACAAGTTTTTAAGCCCTTTTTTAAGAAAGACCGTGAGTAATATGTTAATTGAGGCTTCGAACAATCTCCCCCTGGGTCACACTCTACTTATTGTAACTTGTTATAGATCTGTGGAAATGCAGAAGGAAATGTACAGAAATAGAAAAAAGCAGTTGGCAAAAAAACATCCGTTCAAGATGGTTTTTCAATACCCTTTATGGATAAAAATGGTAAACAGATATACTTCACCACCAGGTGGTTCTCCCCATCACACCGGCGGGGCTGTGGATCTTACAGTTATCGACCCGGATGGAAATCATTTAGATATGGGAACAAATCTGACAGCTTTTGGAGTAAGAGTTCATATGGAAAATGATCTTATAACACCAGAACAAAGAGAAAACAGAAAAATACTCCGTGACGCAATGATAAAGGTTGGGTTTATATACTACCCACTAGAATGGTGGCATTATTGTTATGGTGACCGTATGTGGGCAGCATATACTGAACAACGCGAATCTTTTTACGGAAATGTAAAAAGAATAATATGAAAATAATCTCTATTGACCCTGGGTATGAAAGACTGGGTATCGCCATAGTTGAAAAGGAATTAAAAGGAAAAGAAACTTTGATTTTTTCGGAATGCTTCAAAACTTCAGCTAAACTGCCCCATAACGAAAGACTTACACTTATTGGTAATAGGATTAAAGAAGTTATAAAAAAATATAAACCTGAAGTATTAGCAACCGAAAAACTTTTCTTTAGTGGAAACCAAAAAACCGCTCTACTAGTAGCTGAAGCTCGCGGGGTCATTCTCTATACTGGAAGTTCAATGGGTCTTAAGATATTTGAGTACACACCAGGAGCAATCAAAATCGCCTGTACTGGATATGGAAGAAGTGAAAAAAAACAAATGATTGATATGGTCAGAAAACTAATAATAGTAGACTCAAAAACCAATTCTGACGACGAATTTGATGCTATTGCGATTGGCCTGACACACTTTGCAATAAATAGATAGAAACCTTGTATATTTTGACAATATATAAAAACAATGATTACATTACTGAGAAATGCTCTATACAAACAGGAGGACTTGTGGAAGTAACGATAGCCAGTCATGACTTAGGTAAATCCCTCCGTCGTAGTAAGAAAACAAAGGAGCTCCATTCTATCATCGGCGAGGGTATCGTCCAGATGATTATCTTTGGCATAAACAAACATCGCATGCCAGGTAGAAGAATCGAGGTGACGATGAAAACAGACAAGCTCAACAGCGTAAAATACGCCATAAGGATCAATGGAATCGACGACCAAGGAAACGTCGTGATCGAAGCGTCGCCATGCCTCTTTGTGGAAGATTTGTAGAAATAATCACGGCCATGCAGGAAACTGCTTCGGCCGTTTCCTCTTATATAAAATCTCGTTGAGACAAAATATTTTTTGAGAGTTCGCAGGCGGGTAGCCGAGATTACCAAAATCTCAACAGAGATTTATGGGCTCTCAAAAAATATCTTGTCGAGAAAGAGAGGAATTTAATTTCTCATCATCTTCAAAAAGACATCCTGAGGAATGTTTACTTTTCCTCTGCCTCGCTCTTTCATCTTCTTCTTACCTTTCTTTTGCTTTTCGCGGAGTTTCATTTTACGAGTAATATCCCCTCCATACATATGCTGAGTGACATCCTTACTGAAAGCAGAAACAGTTCTGCTTGAAATTATTCTGCCTAAGGCTTTTCCTTGAATTTTCATAACAAACATTTGTCGAGGAAGAATGGAGTGTAGCTTTTCAACCGCTGATTCTGCTTCTTGTTCTACTATTCTTCTAGAAACTACTCGAGAAAAAGCTGGTAATACTTCATCAGCCACTAATATATCCAATCTAACAACGTCAGCGTCCCGCATTCCTTCAATTTCGTATGAGATTGAAGCAAATCCTGACGAAGCACTTTTGAGTTTATCGAAAAAATTCCTCATTAGTTCTCTTAAAGGCATCTTCAAAAAAAGTCTGGTTCTATCCTCACCAAAATTCTCTGATTCTCCGAGCTCAGCTTCATGTTCATATAAAAGAGGCATTATGTTTCCAAGGAATCTCACAGGAGTGATTATCACACTGTTTACCCATGGTTCTTTTATTTCTTCAAGTAAGCCTTCATCAGGAAAATGAGCTGGAGAATAAATCGTTTCCATTTTTCCTGCCTTCGGACCATTTTTATATGTAACTTCGTAAGTAATGGTCGGCATAGTAACAACCAACTCCAAATTGAACTCTCTGTGAATTCGTTCACTAATAATTTCCAAATGAAGCATTCCCAAAAATCCGCATCTGAAACCACGACCAAGTGAGCCTGAAGACTCTTCTTCATATGTATAGGAAGAATCTGAAAGTTTTAATTTTCCTAATGCTTGTTTCAAAGAAATGAAGTCATCCTGGCTTTCAGGGTAGATTGATGCCCACACCACAGGCCGAGGAAGCATATACCCAGGTAATGGAAGTAAAGTGTCGTTAGCTTTAGCTACGGTATCTCCAACTGAAGCAATCCCAGGAACTTTTATTCCAGTAACAATGTATCCGATTTCCCCTGCTCCCAAGGATTCAACAGGAAGCTCGCTAGGAGAAAATATTCCAACTTCTATAGATGTGAAAGTTTCTTTGGCTATTTTAAAAATAAGTGGAGTATTTCGAGAAACAGAGCCTTCCATCACTCTCACAAAAACTATTACTCCACGATGAGTAGAATACTTAAAATCAAATATGAGTGATCTAAAAGGTCCTGCATTTGTATTTTCCACCTTTGGTGGAGGAACTTTTTTTATAACTTCTGCCAGGAGTGCCGCTACTCCTTCACCAGTTCTACCTGATGTCTCTAAAATATCTTCTGGTTTACAATCCAGAAGTTTTATAACCTCAAGTCTGACTTCATCAACTCGTGCTAATGGAGAATCAACTTTTGAAAGTACGGGAATTATTGTAAGACCTGATTCTCTGGCCATTCCAAGAGTTGTAAGTGTCTGAGCTTGAACACCTTGTGTCGCGTCTACCAAAAGAATAGACCCTTCCACAGCCTTGAGCGCTCTAGAAACTTCATAAGAAAAATCTATATGGCCAGGAGTATCAATTAGATTTAGTATATATGACTTACCTTCATGCAAATATTTCATTCGAACCGGCTGCATTTTTATGGTAATTCCCCTTTCACGCTCGAGTTCCATAGAGTCCAGAACTTGGTCCTGCATTTTTCGTTTTTCAATAGTCCCTGTAATTTCCAGCATTCTATCCGCCAAGGTTGATTTACCGTGGTCAATGTGGGCAATGATGGAAAAATTTCGTATATCCTGCATACGCTACATTAAAGCATAAAACCTATACCTACACTATCAAAACCCACTTTCATTTCTAATTGCTTCTCTGGTTAGTTTTCCTACTATTCCATATCCAGTTGAGTCTTCGGTTCCTCTACAAACTATATTTTTACTACATTGATATTTCCTTACTCCTGCTCTAGTGAGAATACCGAAGTATCCAGTATTATATTTTGAATTCAAAAAATTTCTTTGAATTAGGAAATTTTGAAGCCATGTTACATCCGATCCTTTTAAACCTAAGAACAGAGTTCTGATTAGTGGAAAACTCATTGTTATTGCAGGAGTTACATAAACTGTGATTGGAGTGGAGTATGGTGTCAAATAAACCACAGGTTCTATTGTGGGTTGAACAGGTAATTGGTAAGGAGTTGTATAAGGCGAAGGATAAATTACTATAGAAGAATCGTATTCATTAGTTACCTTTTTCTTACCACTAATACTTTCAGCAGTTAAAGAATTAACAACATTCATATCAGCACCAATATCTTTTCCATCTGTAGAATCATTATGATATTGACTAGTGGACAAAATATTAAAATTTCCTAAATCTAAAACAGAACTAATAGAACTTGGAAAATAGTTCCCTGAATAAGAACTGTATCTTTTTTCTTCTCCACCTATCAAAACATTCTTAGAAAAAATCGCTCCTGGGAAAAAAGTGTTCAAGGTCCCATTTCCCTCCGCAGCATCATCACCTTTTACTCCATAACTTCCATTATTTACCACATTATCGGAAAAAACTAAGTTTGGTTTTATTGATGCCCCACTAGAATATAAAACTGCACCTGTTTCAAATACAGTATTATGTGTAATTTCTATATTTGATGGTCCTGGAGCTGCAGAACCACTATCTAAGAGCACGAAACGCCCGGCTCCGCCCCATAATGGCCCGTTAATATCATCCCATAAGTTATTGCTTATTTTTATTCTAGATGTGCCTGGGTTATTTGGAGAGTGGTCATCGTGGCCAGTAATAGTAACTCCTGTTGAAGCGTGCCTGACAATGTTGCTAATGAAGGTAACATCCCCGACTGCACACCAAGGACAGTTTCCTTCTTGATTTCTAACTGTAAAAACTATGGCGTGACCACTTTGCCCATCAGCCCAGTTACCATCAAATATATTACCCGAAACAAATACTCTTAAAGCATTTTTTAATTCAAATAAATTTTTTACTGACCAATGTATACCTTGATATGAAGAATCATCCACTTTCCAAGAACGTGGTTTATAGACATAATTTCCAATAAATTCAATATCACTTGGAATTAGGTTTGTAACTCGTGGGTCATCTCCACCAAACATAAGATTCTCTCCCGCTCCTTCCAAGTAATTATTGGAAATTTTATAAGGTCCTGGTCCATAAATCCCAGAAATTGCCTGAGAATCAGCTCCTACTAAATGAATATCGGAAATATAGGAATTTATAACCGCACTATTTATACTATCTAAACCAACTCCTCTTTTTACATTTAAATTTGATAGTCCATGGATATACATTCGATCAAGGATGATGTCATGTGCAAAATTTGATAAAACAGAAGTGTCACAAACTTTATAAAAATTTCCTGAAACTCCGCACAAACTTTCCCTAGTTCCCAACTCCACCAAGACATTCGTATCATCACTTGAATCCACAATCTCAATACCTACCAAACGATAATGATGAGCCTTATCCTCAGTGAGGAGTGTATCCATTCCTGAACCAGGAGAAATAATCTTTGGCATATAAATACTCTGGCTTGGACTAACTCTTACTTCAGCTGGTAGATTTGAACTCTCTGAGGAACGAATAACTATCCAACCAGAGCCGTTTGTTTTATTTTTCAATGTTATAGGACCTTTTATTGTCATATTAGAATCAATGACAATCTCATCGCCTAAATTTGCATTATCAATTGCTTGTTGTAGAGAAGTGTTACAATCCCCTATTCCTGTGCAGTCTTTTTTTACTTTAATAACCTTACCAGAAATTACAGGAAAGGTGATATCAACCTTATTCTTCGGTAATTCAGGAGGTAATGCAGCTGAAAAGACTAAAGTTGGCAAATAAAAAACTATAATTAAAATAGAAAATAAAATTATAGGTATGGTAAATAAGCTTTTTTTTGTTTTAATTATCATTTGCAACAATATAGTTAATTCAAATCTAGGTCTGGAACGATAACTTTAGCTTTCCATATTTTTTTGTGTAGTGTCTTCCAAACCTCATTTATTTCCTGATTGGACATTAGATAAAGTATGACGATTGCTATCCCTATCCCAATAAGACCTGACAGAAATCCCTGAAGGAATATTCCAACGAGAGTATCTATATCAAAGATATTGTCGAAAAAGAATAAACTATTATAAGTCACAAAACCCATAATTATAGAGGCCCCTGTTATATGGAACAGAGTTTTCAGCACCGGCTTTGAAAAAGATGGGTGATGTCGATGAAAGCCAATCCAATGGATAATTAAATTTACTATTACACCAATCGAAAATCCTAATGGAAGCATCAGTACCACTGTCCCTTGTAAGTCAGAGACTTTCAAAATTGATTCAATGAAATTTCTGAAAAAATCACTGGCATTGAACAAATGGACTAAGTAAAAACTTCCGAAAACAATAAGTAATGCCGAAAGTGCATTCATTACCAACGGAGGCTTAGTCTTGCCTTGTGAGTAATAAGATCGTACGAACAATGCTACTAGATTTTGAGCCAAAAGTGAAATTGTAAACAATGCCAAAGCTGCCGCCGTTAATCTAGTGTCATCCCAATTAAATCTACCAGCTCCTAAAATAGTTCTCACTATTTGAGCCCTAAGAACAACGAAAAGAACTGAGATAGGAACTGACCAAAACACGATATGACGTGCTGAGGTAACCATCTGTTCTACGAATTCTGCCTTATTACCTCCAGTAAAAAGACGTGTGAGTGTTGGAAAAGCAGCCAACGAATAACTCACCCCTATAATACTAAATGGAACTGACTGAAGATTTAATGAAAAGTTAAATACCGAAATTGAACCTGGAACAAAGAACGATGCAGTAGAAACGAGAAAAAGTTCAGCTAATTCATTCGAAGAAACTGTAATAGTCCGTGGTAAGGATGTGTATATTATTTTCTTGATAAAACTCCATTTGATCGGAAATCTAAAACGTGGAAACATTTTCCTACTAACAATAAACGGTATCTGGATAGCGAAGTGAAAAAAACCTCCGATAGCTACTCCTATACCTAAACCCACAACTCCAAATATCGGATAAAGAAAGATTATGCCAAATATTATTCCTATGTTATATACAACCGGTGAAATAGCGTAGATAAAAAACCTACGGTGTATCTGAGTTATGCTTGCCAAGAGATTAGAGAATCCGAGGAAAATTGGAGAGAGAAGAAGGACTCGTGACAAAGATATTAATTCTGGAAAAGCAGTTGATTTGGCAAATACAGGAAAAAGAAAAGCCATGAAATACGGTGCGGTAAAATAAGCAACTAAAGAAACTACAAAAATAAAGCAAAAGAAAAAAGAAAAAACTGTGTCAATAAATTCTTTGGCTTCATCGTCCCCTTTTTCAAATCTCTCCATCAAAAAAGGTATGAGAACTGAGATAGAGACAATGGAAGCCACTGTGACAAATATGATATCTGGAATTCTGAAAGCTGAATAATAAAGGTCAAGAGTGTTTCCAGCTCCGAATTGTACAGCTAGTATTCGATCCCTAATTACAGCTAGGACTTGAGAGCATATGGCAAAGAAGCCTAAAAGATAAGCGGCCTGATGTAGGCCGTTTATCTCTCTATTAATGTAGTTCAGGAAGTTTTTTACCATATTGCCTTGCTTCCTTCATTCTACTGCTGTTTCTCTTGTACGGGAAGAGTGGAGGCCTTTTCTGGTTTTGGATTAGCGTTGGTGAATATAGGCTTTCCTGCCAACAAGTTCGCAAGAATCGTGTTAACTTCGACGCTATCAGGGTTCGTCAATTTTAAATCTTGGAACTCCTTTATTGCTTTATCATGCTGACCTGTAGCTTCATATGAAAGCCCAAGGAAATACTTGGCATTTGCATACTCCGGAGTCAAACTCTTTGCTTTTTCGAAGGCTGTAATTGCTCCAGCAAAATCCTGTACATTGTATTTCAACAAACCAAGCTGAAAGAATATTCCTGGATCAGTTGGGTCGATAACTGAAGCGGCAGTTACAGAATCTATTGCGGCTTGTATATTTTTATCCGCAACTTCAATCTGTGATAATAAGAAGTAAGCATCGATATAATTTTTCTTTGCTTGGATTGCTTGGAAAGCATACTGAGCTGCTTGTTTTAAGTCCTTATGAGCAATTGCCAATCTTGAAAAGAGAATAAGTATTCCTGGGTTTTTTGGATTTCTTCTCAGCGCTTCCCCGTAAGCAAATTGTGCACTTTCATATGCTCCTTGAACTTGCAGTTCTGGAATAGAAACTGCCTCATAAACCCTTCCGAGTGTTATCCAGTTAAGATAGTTGGTAGGATCAGCATCTTTTGCAGCAAGACCGGCCTTTATAGCAGAAGTAAGAGTGGTACTAAACTGTTTCTGAGCATCTTCAGGTTTTATTTTCTTAGGATCAGAAGCTAATATTGCGCTAAGTTTTGCAATTTCTATTTCGGATAGAGCTCTGTAATAAGCGTCGTTTGGAACGGCACTGATAGCCTTTTCCATATAAGTTTCTGATAATCCTATATTATTCTGAGTATTAAGAGCGTAGGAACTTTTTTGGAAATACCACAAAGATTCGGAACTTTTTACGAGGCCGTAACCTAGTGAAAGGCTACCGACAAAGAAAGCTACAAATAAAAGTGAAGTAAGAAAGCCTGCTCGAGGATTTCCAACAAACACAACGTCTTGAACTTTTATAACACCCAGCATATAAACTGCGGCGAAGAACAAACCGGTAAAGAATAGAGTCAAAACAAATATCACCGTACTTGGCATATAAACGAAACTCATTATCCATAAATACAGTGAAACAAAGAATGATGAGGTTACCAAATATTTCAGGAAGGAATCTTCAGTTCTAACAAACAATGATTTTATTCCAAGATAGACATAGAATCCAAGAAACAGTAGCCAAGACAATACTCCAATCAAACCTGTTGTGACCGCAAGTGTAGGAATTAGACCGATACCACTTGAAAAATCAGTATTCCAGAAAATAGTAGTGATAATGTCATCAGGTTTCCAGGTAAGCCATTGGTTTAGGAAAGTATTTGGACCTGAACCAAATAATGGACGTGAAGTAATAGTATTTCGAGCAATATCTAAAGTTACTGAAAGACTAGGTCGCACTTCAACATTGGTGACTGCGAATTTATTAGACAGGAAGCTACCTAGACTTGTTCCCCAAATTACAAAAGCAAGTGATACAAAAAAAACTATTGCCGGATACAGTGTGATTCTTGAAAGTCGGTCCTTCGGCGATAGATTTTCTCCTCCGTGTTCGTTGCTAAATAATCTAAACAATATAAACAAAAACGAGCATATAGCTACGATTATCCAGATAGTAGTAAAATTAACTAAAGCTAAGATGAACAAGGAAAGGAGTAGTGCAAGTGAAAGCAAAACCTTCATAAATCGACTTACGTCTACTAATTCATATGTAAGAAGAGAAAGAATGACACAGATGCCGAAAAATATACCGACATTATTCCAACTCCCTACCATAGTTGAGGTCAAAGTTGTAAACAATCCGAAAGACAAAACTTTGGCACCAAAAATAATTCTAATCAATAGGAATAAAGAAAGAATAAGTGAGGAAACTAAAAAAGCAAAATAGGAATAAAAAATTCTAGATTTTGTTCTGGAAAGGATAGAGATGAGAAATAGATAGGCAAAACCTAAAATAACAAAACCTACAGTACTAATATCAAAGGTATAACCAAAGAAAGACATTCTTGAAAAACCATTGGCAATACCAGCTAGAGTGTAGACAATTGGCACAAGAGCAGTAAACCCAAGTGCATATTTTGCAGGAGTAGGAAGATCAATTGAGCCACTTGATAGAACTCTGGCTGTATAAATAAGTATTGCAATTATTACCCCGAAACCAAAAAGTAGACTTGTTCCGAATTGAGTAGAAATAAAATCCGCTGGAACAAAGAATACTGGTAATAAGAAAGTTATAGCTAGCAGAATTCCAAATGTTAACTTATCTAAAAACGATTTATTGTCTCTATTGTTAATTTTTTCTTCCATTTATTTATTTTTTAATTTGTACAGTTAGTATGTGAATATTATATCGAAATTACTCGCCTATTTCAATCTGTTGATAAGAGAAAACTCACACCATTTAAGTGTGAGTTTTCATTTTTATTATGTCTATAAGCCGAATTTTGTATTCATCACCAAACTGGTGACAAACGATAAGTATTTATCTGTCGTTCGTGTTACCACGACGATCAAGCGGCACTTCCGAGTTGCCTCGGACACGGCCTTGCATCAAAGTAAGGATTTTGCCGTTTCACCCTCATATCTCTATGAGATTATTCCAGAAGGAATCCTTTGGCTTTCGCCGTAGGCGTCACTGCTCGCACCTCTAATATTGCTATCGACGGGTGTTACCCGCTACTCTTGCTCAGATAAATCTGGGCTTGATGTTCGGACTTTCCTCCCCTTTATCCGAAGACAAAGGAGCACTTATCCAACATAACTAGCCCATAGTACAACAAAAAAATAATTATGTAAAATTATTACTTTAACATTCCTTCCAAGCTTTTAATTTTTTCTGGTGAATAGATGACATTAAAATACGAAATTATTCTCTGGAAGCACAACTTTTTTTCTTCACCTATTAGATCAGGTGAATTACAAAATATTATTGCTTTTTCATATTCTTTATTTGGCTCTCCAAATTCGACTAGTCCAGCAGCGAAACTAGTCAGGCAGTCATTAACCAATCTTTTTTGACTATTGTGACATGCCAGTATAATATCTGCCCAATCATTTTTACCAACATAATCTCGAGAGGTTAGACCAGAGAGCATACTTACAGCACTCCGAGCATATAGGTCTTCTTTAATTTTTTCTACAAGCCCCAGCCCAGCAGAAAAGTTTCTGTCAGTAACTTTCATTACAGCTATCATAGCGTCTGCATAACAAGCACTGCGATACTTCACTTGGAGCTGTTCACAAAGCCCATATGGATTTACCTTGTCCACTTGTAATCCCCACTGGCTAGAACCTATAGCAATCCAAATAGAATTAAAAGCTCCAGAATAACAGCGACTATGATCCCCTGATGTCTCAGCCACCTTATCGCACATATCTAAACCTGGCCTAAGTAATTTTAAAGCATTGCCCCAAGATTTTTTATCACTTCCATCTACCAAACCATGACCGATGCCATGATAGCAAGCAGTTCCAACAAATTTCATTTTATCGATAACTTGGTTTTCCATATATGCACACAATTTACGACCTTCATCCACATTTCCACCACTAGCAAAAAGTCCCTCCATAAATCCATGAAAAAAACCGTACCCACAGTAAGCAGTTTCTGGGCCGATAGGTATAGAACCTTTTTTACTAAATTCCAAATAAGCTTGCTGACCCAATAAGTGAGTTAGCTCGTGGCAATTCTCTCTCCAGAATGGGTCTCTATTATAAAGCTCGCTGAGTGTGGTCATTGCCGAAGCCAAACCCTCTTTTTTTAGTTTATAAGTTATTAATTCATCTCCACACCGAAATTTATCTCCTTCTACTGCAGACGACAAGGTCTCGTCACAGTCAGATACCTTGGTAATATTTTTTGCGAGAATGACATTGACCACTCCCCTATAATAAGGAAAAAGATGGTCATGATAATGCCACTGTCCAACCTTATCAAACTGAAATGACCACACTTTATCAGAAGAAACTGGCTCCAATGGATCAAATTCAGGATAAATAAGATGAGATGGGTGAAGATCTGATGCTGGCCAGAATGGTTTACCCTTTGTGGTTTTAAATTCCACAGTCTGGCCTTTTTCAATAGTAATCTCCTGTGGACTAAAACCGTCTTCACTTAAGATAACAACAACTGGAGGCAAGCTTCTGACATAATTTAAATTTTTTTCAGCTACAAATCTTTCCCTAACAAGATAAGACGCCAATATAACCACTAAAACTACAGACCAAATTAGAAGAGTTTTTTTTATTGAAGAGTTGGTCATTTTTATTTCGCCTCTAAACACATCTTACTCCAAGAATCCGGCAGCTTAGTACAATAATCCTTGTACTCTTTAGAATCAAGGAGAAATGAAAGCTTTCCATATTGGACAACTGTTTCATAGCAACTTTTACCTAATTTACTTTTATCTGCGGTCTGACATACAGACAAGGCTCTAGTTACAAACACAGGATCGATTTGAATC
The DNA here is from genome assembly GCA_013816135.1 of Patescibacteria group bacterium. GTDB lineage: Bacteria > Patescibacteriota > Minisyncoccia > Phycocordibacterales > DATDWN01 > C7867-006. Next base: position 19,969 of record JACDEV010000015.1, read on the forward strand.
AATCTGCCAGCAGCCGATGCGAAACAGTCACCTCTTTTCTCTGAACTCGACAAACCTAAGCAAAAATCATTTAGCCCAGACAATTCTGTATTTTTTAATACCAGTGAGAGAGTGATCATGCTCATCATGTTTGCCTGGCATTTTTTATAAGCATAAGGCGCTGTTGAGTAAGAACAAAATTTCTCCATATATTTAGGATTCATTAATTCAGCTCCAAACAAAGGCCATGATTCAGAGGTACAAGCATCAAACATAATTTGTTTGTCCTTGAAAGTACTACAGAACTTTTTAACTGTATTCTTGGTTTGAACCAAGTTTTTAACTAAAGCTAAGTCCTCTGGTTCCAAAGGTTGAAAAATCTGCATGAATATTCCCTGAGTACAAGTCTGTACATAGTCTCTTCCATCATCTTTTTTTCCTACAACATCACACAACTGCGCTG
>JACDEV010000016.1 GCA_013816135.1 Patescibacteria group bacterium
GCCCACTGCTCACGCCACCAGTTGGCACCCCACTTTTCCGCCAATTCATTTGCATCTCGAACGCCATGGATGAATCCAAGGAGCTCACCAATGGGTTTTTTCCAGAAACCGATTTTCCGTTCCGTAAGGATAGGAAAACCATTTGAGAGTTTAAAAACCATCGGAGAAAGCGTGAGTACTGTCAATCGACCTTTGTCTTGATATGGGTTTTTTGCAATAACACCCCTTTTCAAGATTTTTCGAAGGCTATGCTGATACATCTTGTTCGGCGTTCGAAGGTTGTAGGGACGATAATCTGGCTGCACTTTGTGACCTCATTATGAAGATTGTGAAGGACTCTGAATCGATACTAGCATTTATCCTCCCTCAGTCAAATAAAAGAGAACCGCGCCTGGTTGGGCGCGGTCTTGAATTACATCTCAATTATTCTTATGTATTCCAGCACAGAAAACGAAAAAGCATTTTTTGCGTCCGCTTCTTGTCGAAACAGCAGTTTCTGCCTCCACTCGCTTCTGTTTAGTTCTGGAAAGAATGTGTCCCCATCAGTGATTTCGGTTTCAACATGAGTGACGATGAGACGTTCAGTTAAGGGTAGAAATATTTTGTAGATTTCTGCTCCACCGATAATAAAAATTTCCTTTTCGATCGACATTCTAATGAGAACATTGGGATCATGTATCACCACACATCCAGGTGCTTTGAACTCCAGGTCACGTGTTATGACCACATTCTCTCGCTTCAGTAATGGTCTGAATTTCTCAGGAATCGAATCGTAGGTTTTCCGACCCAGTCCCACCGTATGTCCTTCAGTTGTTCGCTTGAAGTGATCCATATCACTTCTCAGACGTCCTGCCCAAGGGAGGTCACCATTTCTACCAATTACTCTGTTTTTGTCCATCGCAACGATTTCTGTGAGATTCACTCTTTCATTCAACGACATATGGTCTCCTTCTAAAAAGATACTATCCTTTATAAACATAAGGGTCAATGCTAATATAGACTTATGTTTTTGAATGTAAAAAAGCTCAGTCTCGATGCGGTTCTACCATCATATGCACACGACGGAGATGCGGGAATGGATATGTATTCAAATGAAACAGTAACTATCGAGCCAGGACAAGCAGTTAAAATAAAAACTGGGGTAGCTATGGAAATACCGGAGGGATATGTGGGTCTTATGTGGGACAAGAGTGGTCTATCTACGAATCACAGAATCAAATCTCTCGGTGGAGTCATTGATTCAGGTTATCGTGGTGAGTCACTCCTAGGAGTGATAAATCTTGGAATAGAATCTTATACGATAGAAAAAGGACACAAAGTGGTTCAGATGCTTATCCAGAAAGTGGAGAGGGTGGAAATTAAGGAAGTAAATGAATTATCGGATACAACAAGAGGAGAGGGAGGCTTTGGTAGTACAGGAAAATGAAAGAAGAACTAATAAAAAATATTAAAAGTTTTCTAGAAGAAAAAGGAGTAAAAGATCCTAAGGTTAATTTAGAATACCCGACTCATATAGAACTTGGGGATTATACTACAAATGTTGCAATGGCTTATGCAAAAGAACTTGGCAAAAAACCACTTGAACTGGCCGAGGAAATAAAAAACAATATAAATGTTGAAGGAGTAACAACAAATGTAGTTGTTCCGGGTTTTATTAATTTCTTTTTTAATGAGCATTATTTCAACAAGCAAGTTCAAGAAAGCCTCAAAAACACTCATGGAGTCTTTTCTGGAAAGAAATTTTTCATTGAGCATACTCAACCTAATCCATTCAAGCTTTTTCATATCGGACATTTGATGAACAATGCTATTGGTGAATCTGTAGCAAGGATCATTAAAGCTAATGGAGCAGAAGTTCAGACAGCTACTTACCACGGAGACGTTGGATTGCACGTAGCAAAGGCAGTTTGGGCTTTGAAAAAAGGAGTGGAAGAAAATGATGCATATTCAGAAGGTCACAAAGCCTATGAAGATGATGTGGTAACAAAAGAAGAAATAATATCCATAAACAAAAAGATTTATGATGAAAGTGATCCTGAAATTGTAGAAATATATGAAAATGGCAGAAAAGTTTCTTTAGAGCATTTTGAAAATTTATACAAAAGACTAGGTAGTCATTTTGATTTCCATTTCTACGAAAGTGAAAGTGGGGAAGTCGGAAAAGAATTAGTTGTCGATAATATTGGAAGTATTTTTGAAGAAAGCGAAGGTGCTGTTATTTTTAGAGGTGAAAATTTTGAACCAAAAACTCACACGAGGGTTTTTCTAAACAAGGAAAAATTACCAACATATGAAGCTAAAGAACTAGGATTAGCTGAGATAAAAAAAGATTTTTTTTCATACGACACTTCCATCACTATTACTGCAAATGAACAGGATTCGTTCTTCAAAGTAGTTGAGGTAGCAATTGGGGAAGTCTTTCCAGACTTGAAAGGTAAACTAATGCATTTATCTCATGGGTTAATAAAATTACCTACGGGCAAGATGTCATCACGTACAGGTAGCGTTATTTCAGCAGAAGATATGATAGATCAAGTTAAAGAAAAGGTTTTAGAAAAAATAGCAGACAGAGAGTTTACTGAGGAAGAAAAGAAAGGAGTTACGGAAATAGTATCAATAGGAGCAATAAAATATTCTATTCTTCGTCAGGCAATTGGGGGAGATATTATTTTCGATTTTGATAAATCAATTTCATTTGAAGGAGACTCTGGTCCATATCTTCAATACGCAACTGTTCGTGCAAATTCACTATTGAAAAAAGCTGAAGGAGTTGTTGAATTATCAAATGAACTTCCAGTAGATTGGAAAACAACTAATCTTGAGAGATTGCTTGAGAGATTTCCGAATGTATTATCTCGAGCAGGAAAGGAGTATGCCCCGCATCATATTGTTACTTATCTTATTGATCTTGCAGGGGAATTCAATTCATTTTATGCAAATCACAAGATAATAGATAAGGAGGATAGTACATCGTCATATCGTTTGGCTCTGACAAAAGCTTTCACTCAGGTTATGGAATCTGGACTTAATCTATTAGGAATAAAAGTTCCAGAAAAAATGTAAGTGTTATAAATTACATTATATGAATAAAAATATTAATTTATCAAAATCACTATTACTCATTAGTGTTGTTATGTTATCTACCGGTTATTTTCTATCGTCTACTAATCAATATGGAAATACAATAATGATAAAAATGTTTCTGATTGGTATTGGAGTTCTGCTATTTATTGTTGGGGCAATTATAGGTTGGGATTCAAATTATCGTAGAGAGCAAATAAATTCTCCATCTGTAACGGTTTACCAAAAATCTATAAGAATCGGCTTAGCAATTGTGCTAGGTCTTGTATTTGGCCTTGTTTCATTTATGTATTACTTTGCAAACTACGCATGGAGATGATTTTATAGGTACGAAGGTTCTGTAAGTAACTATTTTACTATTTTACTATTTTTGTTATCATTTGATTACAAGCGTTAAGGAGGCTAATCACTTCCGAGCTATTGGGAGGAAAGCTAGTAGAACCCAACGGGTAAGCCCGTTATAGCAGTAATGAGAAGTAAACAAGGTGGTACCACGAGACTTTAAGGACTCGTCCTTGCTAGGCAATTATTTGCTGTGCATGGACGAGTTTTTAATTTTATAAAATGGACGAAGAAACCATAAAAAACAATAAATCTGAAGTCTCTCTGAGAGAAGAGAGTGTTTTAGAATTTTGGAATAAGAACCAGATTTTCAAAAAGACTTTGGATAGGGAAGCTCCAAATGGCAACTTCGTTTTTTATGACGGGCCGCCTTTTGCTACAGGCTTACCTCACTACGGACACGTCCTTCCGGGGACAATAAAGGATTTGATTCCTCGCTACCAAACAATGAAAGGGAAGAGAGTTTTGCGTAGATGGGGTTGGGATTGTCATGGATTACCTATTGAGAATCTCATCGAAAAAGAACTCGGACTTAAGAGTAAAAAAGACATTGAAGTTTATGGAGTTGAGAAATTCAATTTGGCGGCTCGTAATGTAGTTTTTCGCTATGCCGATGAGTGGAAAAAAATTATTCCTCGTGTTGGAAGATGGGTTGATATGGAAAACGATTATCGAACAATGGATCCATCCTATACTGAATCTGTATGGTGGTCTTTCAAAACTCTCCATGACAAAGGACTTGTCTATCAGGATTTCAAATCGATGCTTTTGTGTCCGCATTGTGAAACTACACTTTCTAACTTTGAAATTAATCAAGGATATAAGGATATTACTGATATTTCGGTTTATGTAGAATTTGAATTGGTGGATTCACCCAAAACTTATCTTATTGCTTGGACAACTACTCCATGGACTCTTCCTGGTAATGTCGCTTTAGCAATAAATCCTGAAATCGAATATGTGGCTGTAGAAGGTGAAGTGGAAGGGAAGACCTATATAATCGCCAAATCAAAACTTGAATCAGTATTTAGTGGAAAAGAAAAGTCAGTTAGAGATATTAATGTTAAAGAAATACTAGGTAAGAAATATAAACCTATATTTAATTATTATGATAACGACAAAGTAGAAAACAGAGACAATGCATGGAAAGTTTATGCGGGCTCATTTGTCACTGCAGATGAGGGAACTGGAATCGTGCACATCGCTCCTGCTTTCGGAGAAGAAGATATGAATCTTGGAAAGGAAAATAATCTTCCTTTTGTTCAGCATGTAAATCGTGACGGGACATTCAAAAGCGAAGTAATAGATTTTGCTGGACAAAAAGTTAAACCAATAGATACAGAGGGAGACAAAGGCGAAGGACATCAAAAAACTGATATTGAAATCATAAAATACCTAGCAAAAAACGGAAGTCTTTTCTCCAAGAAAAAAATAGTCCATTCTTATCCTCATTGTTGGAGATGTGGTACTCCGTTACTTAACTACGCTACTACTTCATGGTTTGTAAAAGTAACTGCGATGAAAGATCGTCTCGTCGAAATAAATAAAAAAGTAGAATGGACGCCGCCCGAGATTGGAGAGGGACGTTTTGGAAAGTGGTTGGAAGGTGCAAGAGATTGGGCGATTTCTCGATCAAGATATTGGGGAGCACCGCTTCCAGTTTGGGAAAACAAAGCAGGAGACAAGTTTGTTTTGGGTAGTCTCACTGAATTGAAAGAGAAGACTGAGAAATCTGGGAATAAGTATTTTGTTATGCGTCATGGTGAAACAGAAGAGAATGTTAGGGGGGTTTGGAATTTTGATATTCATAAAAAAGATCTATTAACTAAAAATGGAGAAAAAGAAGTAGAGGAAAATGCCAATATACTAAAAAAAGAAAATATAAATTTGATAATTACTTCTCCATTTTATCGCACACAAGAAACAGCAGAAATGGTTGCTCATAACTTAGGGTTATCAAAAGAAGAAATTATAAGTGATGACAGTCTTTGTGAATGGGGTGCTGGAGAGGAATTTAATGGTAAACCAATACAGGATTATTTTGATGTTAGGAATAAAAGTGAAAATAGATATACATTCAAAACTGCTGATGGTGAATCCTACATGGAGGTTATAAAAAGAGCAGGGGATTTTCTTTATAATCTTGAAAATAAGTATAGTGGAAAGAATATATTGATTGTGACACATGGTGCCGTATGTAGAGCATTAAACCTGGTGTCAGAAGGGTATTCGCAAAATAAGTTATTGAAACATACTGCTGGTTTTATAAATTTTAATAATGCTGAAATCCGAGAACTTGCTTTTGTTCCACTACCACACAATGAAAACTTTGAGCTAGATCTTCATCGTCCATATATAGATGATATAAAATTATTGGATAAAGACGGACAGTTGTTAAAAAGAGTGCCGGAGGTATTCGATACATGGTATGACTCAGGGTCTATGCCTTTTGCACAACAACATTATCCATTTGAGAATAAGGAAGAGTTTGAGAAAGAAAATGGTTCATTGTTTCCAGCGGACTTTATTGCTGAAGGTTTGGATCAGACCAGAGGATGGTTCTATACTTTGCTCGTGCTTTCTGTCGGACTTTTTGATAAAAGCCCATATCAAAGGGTTTTAGTAAACGGTCTTGTTTTGGCAGAAGATGGCCGAAAAATGTCTAAAAGTCTCAATAATTATCCTGACTTGATGCTCATTGTAAATAAATATGGTGCAGATGCCTTGCGATACTACCTCATGTCATCTCCTCTAGTTAAATCTGAAGATTTTAATTTTTCTGAAAAAGGAGTAGATGATATTTCAAAGAAATTAGTTCAGAAAATCTACAATGTACTTTCTTTTTATGAACTGTACCCATCCAAAGGAGGAGATAAACCAGAAGAGACCGTATTGGACACTTGGATACTCTCTAGATTAAGTGAGTTGAATACTGTTGTAACTGCGTCATTAGATAAATATGAATTAGATAAAGCTTCAAGACCAATCTTGGATTTTGTAGACGATCTTTCTACTTGGTATATCCGTCGTTCTCGTGATCGATTCAAATCAGAAGATAATAATATTTCATATAAAGCTTCCTACTTCACGGCTGAAGTTCTTCTTGAACTTTCAAAAATAATGGCTCCTTTTACTCCTTTTCTATCAGATGAGATATATCGAAGAGTTGGAGGAAAAATGGAGAGCGTACATTTGGAGAATTGGCCAGGCGCATCTTCCATAAGTATAGACTTAATTGAAAGTATGAAAAAAGTGCGTGAAACAGTGACTCAAGCTTTGGAGCTACGTCAGAAAGCTGGACACAAGGTTCGACAACCACTAGCAAGTCTTACAGTTGTTGATAATTTTTCTCCTGAACTTCTAGAGATAATTGCGGATGAAGTAAATGTCAAAGAAGTAAAAGTTAAAGAGGGAAGTATGATTCTAGATACGGAGCTAACATCTGATCTAAAAAATGAAGGAATAGCTAGAGATATCGTACGAGGAGTTCAAGACGCTCGTAAGATAGAGGGTTTGAATCCCCATGAAAAGATAAAATTAATCGTTTTCTGTTCTGAAGAAATGAAGTTGGTTATAAATTCATATTCTGAACTGATAAAATCTCCCACACAAATAACAGAGATAACTTTCGCTCCAGACATTCAAAACCACAAGATTTCACTTACAGAAGAAGAGATATCAATATCAATCCTAAAGTAGACTTGTATGGCATACCATATCTATACTACGGAAGGAATTATTCTGAAAAGATCTTCTTTTGGCGAAGCTAATATTCTGCTCTATATTTTGACAAAAGATTTAGGCTTGATAATAGCTTCTGCACAATCTGCGAGACTTTCAGTGTCCAAACTGCGTCCAGCCTTACAAGAATATTCATTGGTCTCTATTTCTGTTGTCAAAGGGAAAAACGGCTGGAAAATAACTAATGTAATAGAAAAAAAGAATTATTTTTTTAATTCACCGGGCGAAATTAATAGTTTACTTGCTAAGGTCAGCCAGTTACTTTTAAAGATGATAGTTGGTGAATCACCAAATCCAGAAATATATAATATTGTTTATTCAGGATTTGAGTATCTTAGTGAAATTACAGAAAGTGAAAATCAAAGCTTCGAAATTTTGATTGTTTTGAGAATTTTAGCCAATCTAGGATATGTAGTATCAGACTCAAGTACAGAAAAATTTATTTCTGACTCTATGTGGGATAAGCCAAAACTGGAAGAAGTTATGACTATGAAAAATAACTTCATCCTTCTTATTAACAAAGCTTTGAAGGAGAGCCACCTTTGAAATATATAGTTATGTTATAATTTCTGGATGGATCAAGATGAAAGCAGTATAGAAAGACTCAAAAGAACGCTGTATTCCCGAAATGAGAACGTTGTTCCTAAGGAAAAAAGAACACCTGTTCAGCCTCACGAAACCACTATACAGAAAGATTGGGGTGCTCCTCCAACTTTCGGATTAACTCCTGATGTAATGGCAAAACCCAATAATTCTTTCTTCAACAAGTTTCTAGTCGGATCCCTTATTTTTTTCTTTGCATCACTTGGAATTGCACTATTTATATTCTTTGGAGGTTTAAATTTAATTTCCTCCAATAATTTGGATATAAATATTACCGCTCCTAGTTCAGTATCATCCGGTGAAGAATTAGCAATTGGGTTGTCTGTGGTAAATGGAAATAGAACTGATTTGGAAGAAGTATCACTTTTTATCGACTATCCTGATGGTTCGCAATCAGTTGTAGATAACAGTAAAACTTTATCTCATGAAAAAATTGACCTAGGTGTAATTCCTAGAGGAGGAATTAAAGACTACACCCTTCGAACTCTCCTTTTTGGAGAAAAGGATGCTGTAAAAGTATTTAATCTACGCTTGGAATATCGAGTAAAAGGATCGAATGCAGTTTTCTCCAAAGAAAAACCTTACAGTGTAATCATTGGTTCATCTCCAATACTTCTCAATGTTTCATATCCAAAAGAGATTAATTCTGGTCAAGAAGTTTCTCTGTCTATAGATGTGACTTCCAATTCAAGTGTTGTACTGAAAAATGTAATTGTAAAAGTCGAATATCCTTACGGATTTACTTATAAAAGTTCATCACTTACACCACTTAGAGATAATGCAATTTGGAATATTGGTGACTTGAAGGGTGGAGATAAGAAAAATCTGACGGTCACAGGGGTTTTAGTTGGACAAAATATGGAAGACAGGTCCTTCAAAATTACTTCTGGTACACCTGGCTCTTCTGCATCTCAAAATCTGGATACACCGCTTGCAGCTTCTTTGGTTACAATTGGCATTCGTAAATCTTTTTTTGACCTTTCTGTGGGAGTGGAAGGGGAAGCAAGCGGAGGAAGATCAATGCCGGTTTCTATCAAATGGCAGAATACACTACCTGATAAAATTACCAACAATCATATTGAAGCTGTTATATCTGGAAATGTATTTGATAGATCACAAGTTGCAGTAAGTAACGGTGGTTTTTATCGATCAACTGATAATACAGTAATATGGGACAAAAATTCTACACCAGTTTTGGAGTCTATATTGCCAGGAGATAATGGACAAGTTAATCTCTCTGTTTCTTCTTTTCAAAATAGTGCTCAAACACGAGCAATTAAAAATCCTCATATAGACCTGCATGTCACAATGACAGGTGAACGTCTGGGCTCATTGGCTGGAGAGATTTCTTCTTCACAGGACATAACTATAAAAATAGATTCGAGCCTAGCTATATCAGGCAAGGCAGTTAGCAATTCTGGACCAATTCCGCCAAAAGCCGACAAAGAAACAATCTATACAATCACATGGGTACTTACAAATACAACAAATGATCTTAAAGACACTACTGTGACAGCTAGTCTGCCGTCTGGAGTTGTTTGGAAAGGCGAGGCATCTCCTGTAGGTGAAAATATATCTATAAATCCCGACACGAAGCTTGTAACTTGGAATATAGGAAATGTTTCTGCTGGAGCAGGTTTTACTTCTTCACCCAAAACAGTTTCATTTAAGGTGGGGATTACGCCGAGTATAAATCAAATCAGTTCTCCAGCTCCTCTCATTTCAGCAATTAATGCTGTAGCATCAGATACTTATACAGAAAATCGCATTGGCTCTTCGGCAGATTCTATAAGTACTGATATCGTTGTTAAATAAGATCAAGTCTTTTTGTTCGATCTCAGCGTTGCTCGTTTTGTTTCCTCCACGCGCAGTACTCAATGTACAGCTTGGTCGGAAACAAAACCTCTCGCCTTGACCTCGACCAAAAATCCATCGATCTTCAGTATTGGCGAAATCGAAAACTCGCGGTACTATAGAACCATGACTGAAAAGAATGAAATAATGGAAAAGATCGTTTCGCTTTGCAAACGCAGAGGGTTTATTTTTCAAGGTTCAGAAATATATGGAGGACTTGCTGGAATTTATGACTTTGGTCCAAGAGGAGTAGAGCTTTTAAATAATATAAAAAAATCTTGGTGGAAAGCTAACGTGTATGATAAGGAAAATTATTATGGTTTAGATTCGGGTATGTTTAAGCACCCAAAAACATGGGAAGCTAGTGGACATCTAGGAGGTTTTTCTGATCCTCTTTCAGAATGCAAAAATTGTAATACGAGAATTCGTGTTGATAAAGAATTGGCAAAAATCGGGGTTGAGGCAGATGAAAAAATGACGGAGAAGGTTCTCAATGAACTTTTTGATCAAAATCGCGATAAAATTAAATGCCCTACATGTGGTAAAAAAGATTTTTCTTCGGTACGTGCCTTTAATCTTTTAGTGAAAAGTAATCTAGGTGATTTTACTTCTTCAGGGTCCGAACCCGTTTATCTTCCAGGAGAAGCATGTCAGGGTATTTATCTAAATTATAAAAACATTGTAAGTAGTATGAATCCCAAGATTCCTTTTGGTGTTGCACAGATAGGAAAAGTTTTCAGAAATGAGATATCACCACGTAATTTTCTTTTTAGAACACGAGAATTCGAGCAGGCAGATACCCAATTATTTATTCATCCAAACCAAAATAAAGAACCGTATGAAGAAATAAAGAAGGATAGATGGAAGTGGTATCTTTCTCTCGGTATTGATGAAAAAAAACTTCGTTTCAAACAACATGAAAATTTAGTATTTTATGCAAAAGATGCTTGGGATATTGAATATGAATTTCCAACTGGTTTTGATGAGGTGGAAGGTATTCACGATAGAAGTGATTATGATCTCTCGCAGCATATGAAGTTTTCTGGTGTAGATCTAAATTATATAGATCAAGAAACTACTGAAAAATATATTCCTTGGATTCTTGAAACATCCATGGGTTTAGGAAGGGTATTTCTTGCGGTTCTTTGTAATGCATATTACGAGGATCAGATGGAAGGTGATACCCGTGTAGTTCTTAAATTGATACCACATCTAGCTCCGATAAAAGTCGCTGTTTTTCCACTACTTAAAAATAAGCCTGAATTAGTTGCAAAAGCTAGAGAGGTTTATGTGACACTTAAAAAAGAATTCGGAGCAGTAGTTTTTGATGATAATGGAAATATTGGCAAAAGATATCGCCGACAAGATGAAATAGGAACACCTTTTTGTGTAACCGTAGACTTCGAAACTATAGAAAAAGAAGCTGGGATTACTCTTCGCGATAGAGATACAGGAGAACAGAAAAGACTTCAAATAGATGAGCTAATAAGGCACATAAAATCTATTTTAGCTTAGTTGCTTGCAATTGCTCTCAGATACTCGTATATTTTCCCTTATGACTTTCAAGAAAAAAATATTAAAAAATGGAATGAGAATAGTTGTCGTTCCTGTAAAAGGAGCGCCTTCGGTTACAGTCATGTCGATGGTAGAAACTGGTTCAGAATATGAGAGTAAAGAAAAGAATGGAATTTCTCATTTTCTTGAGCATATGTTTTTTAAAGGCACAGTTAAGAGACCAACCAATATTGATATTTCAAAAGAATTTGATGGGATGGGGTCTGATCACAATGCTTTCACAGGAAATGAAGTCACTGCTTATTATGGAAAAGCTGCTCCAAAACATTTTGATAGAATTCTAGACATCATTTCTGATATGTATTTAAACCCGACTTTCCCAGAGATAGAAATGGAAAAAGAAAAAGGGGTAATTATTGAGGAGATAAATATGTATGAAGATCTTCCACAGTATGTAGTTCAGGAAACTTTTCAAGAACTTCTTTATGGAGACACTCCACAGGGTTGGAGTATTGCTGGTCCAAAGCAAAACATAACAAATATGAAACGTGAGGATTTTGTAAATTATACAAAAACTCATTATGTTGCTGGAAAAACTATGATTGTAGTAGCTGGAGATGTCGAACCGAAAATAGCTTTCAAAAAAATTGAGAATGCATTCAAGAATATTGCAGTAGCAAAAGTTGTTAAGAAAAAGAAATTTACAGAGAAACAAGAAAAACCACAGATAAAGATTAAGCATAAAGCTACAGATCAAACTCATTTAGTTTTAGGAGTTAGAACATTCAATCTTTATGATAAAAGAATGCCTATTTTGAAAGTACTAACTACAATCTTGGGAAGTGGAATGAGTTCTAGATTGTTTCAAAAAATGAGAGGGGAATTAGGTATTTGTTATTATGTAGAAGCAGGAATAAACGATTTAACTGACCATGGGAATTTCGTCGTGGCAGCTGGAGTAGACAAAAGTCGTTTAAATATAGCTGTGGATGGAATTATGGGAGAAATAAAGAAACTTATTAATGAAAAAGTTTCTCCAGAAGAGTTAAGAAAAGCCAAGGACTATTCCATAGGAAAAATGTATCTACATTTAGAATCCTCGAATTCTCTAGCTAATTTTTACGGTTTTCAGGAAATAATGAGAAAGGACATTCAAACTCCTAAAGATATAGAAAAGGAAATAGAAAAAATAACATCAGAAGATATCCAGAAACTAGCAAAGCAGATTTTCATAGATAAAAACTTGAATTTAGCCATTGTTGGAGATGTTAAAGAGACTAAGGAATTAACAAAAATCCTACACTTCTAAGTTTTTTACAGTGTTTCCAATCGATGTTACTATGACCTTATGGAATACAAGGATCATCAAACTGTAAGTATTAGTGCAGGGAGCATTGCAAAAGCCCTAATAATCATAATTCTCTTCGCTTTGTTATTTGTACTTAAGGATTTGGTTTTAGTCTTGCTTATGTCTATTGTGGTAGCATCAGCTGTTGAACCTGGTACTCAATGGTTTATAAAAAGAAAGTTTCCAAGACTTTTCTCGGTCATTATAATTTACATTCTCATTGCTACTTTTTTGGTTTCAGTTGTCTTCTTTCTCATCATTCCTTTGCTATCAGAGTCTAGTGATTTTTTGCGGAATTTTCCTGTTTATTTTAACGCTGATACATTAAATTCCCAGCCTTTTGTTTCAGATATAACATCTAATTTGAATCTTGATTCAGTGTCTAATCAAATAAATACTGTTATTTCTGGTATTACATCAAACACTTTCGGAAGCTTAGCTAAGGTATTCGGCGGGCTTATTAGTTTTCTACTTATGATTGTGATTTCTTTTTATCTAGCTGTAGAAGAAGATGGTGTGGAAAAATTTTTGAAAGCTATAACTCCTTTAAAGCATGAAAGATATGTAGTAGCTTTGTGGAAAAGATCCCAAAGGAAAATTGGATTATGGATGCAGGGTCAATTGGTTTTGGCTATTATTATCGGAATGTTAGTCTACTTAGGCTTGCTCATTATTAATGTACCGAACGCTCTTTTACTTGCAACCTTGGCTGCTGCTTTTGAAATTATCCCTCTTTTCGGCCCTATCTTGGCATCAATACCAGCCATTATTATTGCTTTCGTTAGTGGTGGATTACCTATAGCTGCTTTGGTATTGGGACTTTATATAATCGTCCATCAATTTGAAAATCAATTAATCTATCCTTTAGTTGTTAAGAAAGTGGTTGGTGTGTCACCGGTGGTTTCTATTGTGGCATTGGCCACTGGATGGGAACTAGCGGGACTTCTTGGAGTAATACTTTCTGTTCCTATTGCCGCTGCTATAATTGAATTTGTAAGTGATTTTGAAAAAGATAAAATTGAAAAATTTGAGAGAATGAAAAATCAAGAATAATATGAAAAAAGCTTTTTATATAACAACAACTCTTCCATATGTTAATGCCGACCCGCACATTGGTTTTGCTATGGAAATCATACAAGCAGATATAATCGCTCGCTCCAAAGTACTACAAGGATTCGAGGTTTTTATGAATACAGGAACAGACGAACATGGACAAAAAATATATAACAAAGCAAAAGAAGCAGGAAGTGACCCACAAGCTTATGCCGATGTGTATGCAGAAAAATTCAAAAGCTTACAAACTCTTCTAGGACTTAAAGAGGATTTGAAATTTGTCCGTACGACTGACAATCATCACAAACTGGCCGCTCAGGAATTTTGGCGAAGATGCAAGGCTTCAGGTGATATATACGAAAAAGAATATAAGATTCGATATTGTGTTGGTTGCGAATTGGAAAAGACTGATTCGGAACTCGTAGAAGGAAAGTGTCCTATTCACCCTGATAGGGAAATTGAAATTATAGATGAAATGAATTATTTTTTCCGATTCTCTAAATATGGAGAAAAGCTTCTCGCACTTTATGAAAGTAACCCGGGATTTATGTTGCCTGATTTCAGACTAAATGAAATGAAAGCTCTTATCGGTAGAGGACTGGAAGACTTCAGTATTTCTAGGCTTGCTTCCAAAATGCCATGGGGAGTGGAAGTTCCAGAAGATCCAACACAAGTCATGTATGTTTGGTTTGATGCTTTGGTAAACTATATTTCTACAATTGGCTGGCCGGATGATAATGAAAGTTTTGAAAAATGGTGGCCGGTGGTTCAATTTGCAGGAAAGGACCAAGTTCGCCAGCAGGCCGCAATGTGGCAAGCTATGCTTATGTCCGCAGGACTTCCACCTTCAGAGAAGATAGTCATTCATGGTTTCATAAATATCGGCGGTCAGAAAATGTCTAAGAGTATTGGAAATGTAGTCAGTCCCGCAGAACTAATTGAAGAATATGGAGTTGATGCTTTGCGATATTATCTTGCACGAGAAGTAAATCAGTTTGAAGACAGTGATTTTACTTTAGAAAAATTCAAAAATTCCTACAATGCTAATTTGGCAAATGGGATAGGTAATTTGACTAGTAGGGTAATGAAAATGGCTAGTGATAATTTAGATAAACCAGTAGAGATTGCGGAGTTTGAGGATATGTCTGAATACTTTAGTTTCCTTAACAATTATGAAATTACCAAAGCTGCAGATTATATTTGGAAAGAAATAGGAGCTATGGATTTGTATATTCAAGAGAATCAGCCGTTTAAGTTAGTAAAGACCGATAAAGAAGCTGGTGTAAAGATGATTTCGGGATTAGTAGTTAGACTTTATTCTGTAGCCAGAATGCTAAATTCTATAATCCCACAAACCTCAGCCAAAATAAAAGAACTCATAAAATCAAATACGACACCAAAAGAGCCTTTATTTATTAGAAAAGACTAAGAGTCTGACTGTGTTAATATAGAACTATGTATGAATATATAGATATCCACTCTCATCTTTATTTTCCTGACTTTGACGAGGATAGAGAAGAAGTAATAGCTCAAATGAAAGAAGAAAAAATTGCTACCATCTCAATTGGTACAGATTTTGTGTCTTCAAAAAAAACAATTGAGCTAGCTAACCAGCATGAGAATTTATTTGCCTGCATAGGACAACACCCCTCAGAACTTACTATAGATTCTGTATTTGATGCTAGATATTCTGAATTATCTGAAAACAAAAACGTAGTTGCAATAGGAGAGTGCGGTCTAGATTATTTTCGTTTGGCCCCGATGAACTCCTCACTTAAAGGTATTCAAAAAACTATTTTTCAATACCAGATAGACATGGCTTTATTTGTAGATAAACCTTTAATGTTGCATATCAGATCTGCCAAAGGTACATTAGATGCCTATGAAGAAGCTTTGGAAATTCTAGAGCATCATTCCAAGATTTCAGGAGACAAGCTTCGCGGTAATGCACACTTTTTTGCCGGAGATATTGAGATTTTAAAAAGATTTTTGGCTATTGGATTTACAGTTTCTTTTCCTGGGGCCATTACTTTCGCTGATAGTTATGATGAGCTTATCCAATATGCTCCCATAAACATGATTATGGCAGAAACTGATTCACCATTTGTCGCACCTGCTCCTCATCGAGGTGAGAGGAACTCTCCTTTGTTTGTACCTTTGGTTGTTGAGAGAATCGCCCAAGTTCGTGGAGAATCACTGGAGGAAGTTAAAAAAGCGTTGAGAGATAACGCTTTACTACAGTTTCCGGCTATTGCTTCATAGCGCTCATTGTGCTAATCTCAAGTTCATGGAAAAAGAAAACATAAAGGAAAAGGGGGATACAGCGGCCGTATACGAGGTCTCATATCTGCTCCTTCCGTCCCTTGCTATAGAGCAAGTTCCTGCTAAAGCTTCATCACTTAAAGAGATGCTGACTTCTGCAGGCGGTCTTGTGATTTCTGATGAGAACCCAGTTCTTATCGATCTCGCTTATCCGATGACCAAGGTTGTTTCAACTATCCGACACAAGGTAACAACAGGTTACTTTGGATGGGTTAAGTTTGAAATGTCTCGGGAAATAAATACGGAGGGTATAGTAGCAGTAAAGAAAGCCTTGGATGCAGACGACTCAATCCTCAGGTATTTAATAGTTAATACAGTTAGAGAAAATACACTTCTGACAGGCAAGATGAAACTACAGAAGGAAGACAGAAGAAGAGAAGATGAAGAAGGTTCAACAGACGCTCCAAAGGAGGCCTCACCTGAAGAACTCGACAAGAGCATCGAAGACCTAGTTATTGCCTAGTTGTTTAGGTGTTATAATATATTCACTATAATATAATCCAAACAATATGTACTTGAACAAAGCTATAGTAATCGGAAACATAACTCGAGATCCAGAAATAAAGTCTCTTCCATCAGGAATAAAAGTTGCCAGTTTCTCAGTAGCAACCAATCGTGTTTGGAAAGACAAAAACGGTGCTAAACAAGAAAACGTTGATTATCATAATATCGTTGTCTTCGGTAAGCAGGCAGAAATTGTCGGCCAGTACATGAAGAAGGGAAGTTCAATCCTAGTAGAAGGCAGAATGCAGACTCGAAGCTGGGATGACGCAGGAGGAGTGAAGAAATATCGAACAGAAATCATTACTGATAGAATCCAGTTTGGCCCACGACCAGCTGGAGGTGGTGCTCCAAGTGGAAGCTACGGAGGTGCTGCACAGGCTCCAGAAGATAACAACAAGAAAGCCATGGATACTATTGAGTATCCGGAAGAGGAGATTAACCCAGAAGACATACCATTTTAATCAATTAAATAGAAAATATGAAAACGTGTTACTTTACTGAAAACAACATAAAATATATTGACCATAAGGATGTGGACTTGCTAAAAAAGTTCCTTAATCCTCATGCTCGAATCATTTCACGAAAGAGAAGTGGAATCACAGCAAAACACCAGAGAAATCTTGCCACAGCAATCAAGCGAGCTAGATTTATGGGACTTTTACCATTCGTTTCAAGATAAACAAAAAAAGCGCCTAAGGCGCTTTTTTTGTTTATCTTGAAACTAGCAACGACGAAATGCGTCAGATTTAGAAAGAATTACCTACTCTCTCTGCGTATTCACCGGTCTCGGAGTTAATCCTGATAGTTTCTCCTTCTTTTATAAACATTGGAACGTTGAGTGTTGCTCCTGTTTCAAGTGTTACTATCTTGGTTCCACCTTGAGCTGTGTTTCCTTTGACTGCTGGGTGAGCTTCAGTGACTTTGAGTTCTATCTTGATAGGTATTTTCATTCCAATTACTTTTTCATCAAAAGAAAGAGCTTGAACAATGGAATCTTTTTTCATAAATCTTGCTTGTGGCCCTATAAAAGTTTCTTCAATTTTGAATCTTTTTGAAGAATCTTCTGCTTCACAGAACCAGTATTCACCCCGGTTGGAGTAGAGGAACTTTACATCTCGCTCTTCAATCTCCGCTTCAGCTACTTTGTCCGACACGTGAAAAGATCTTTCTGTCACCTTACCAGTAATCATATTCTTGAGCTTAGTAGCATTAACAGGCTTTCTTTGCTGTTTTCGAAAAACATGGGAGTCAATAACTTCCCAAGGTTCTCCATCGAGAACAATGAACTTCCGTCCAACTATTTCGCTGTAGTCTAACATTGCCATAAGTAGGAAAAATATACTCTATTTAGGCCATTTTATCTACTTGACAAGATTTAAAAATAAAAGTATTGTATCGCCGGAGGTAATTGTGAGTTTAATAGCTTTATGGAATTCTCAGACTAGTCGAGGTAAACATTTTTTGTCCTCAATTCTGGTGCCGATGATCTTTTTTGGCTCTTGTACCATTCTTTTTGTTGCTGGAATGGTAAATATCAACGGGTTTTTTTGGACAAATATTTTCGCTATTCTTTGGATGGCTGTTGGGACGTTTATTGCGATTAGGACAAAAGGCTAAACCGGCTCGTGGAAAATCGTCCACTTGGCCGGTTTTCTGTATACAAAAAATTATTGAATCACAAATTTAAAAGCTTTCTCAGTGACCAAAGTTTAGATTAGGTGTATAGTTCGTATAGAGGAGGTTGTATATGTGGTTTCAAGTAATGGTTTTCGTGCTACTTGCTGTAGTTGTGCTTGAACGCATAGCCTTTATTGCTATCTACCTCGATTACAAGAGGAATTACCGCAGGAACTCAGATGAAGATCCAAACTTTTTTCCTGATGATGTGGAATTGATCGATACTGTGGTCCGGAAGGAAACAGCGATTCTAGAAGAAAAATTCTATCATAATCAAGGAGTTTGGTTCAAACAAGATGACGAGGAAGCAAATCTGAGTACGGACAAAAACCACATGCACTAAATGTCTAACCGGCCAGCAGGAATAGTCCTGTGGCCGGTTTTCTGCATAAAAAATTATCACACTGTGAGAACAAAACTATCAATTTTAGAGACATTGCACAGGAAATTAGAAAACAAAAGCGAGTCACATCAGCCGTAGACACTGTTTGAGGCAGTAGCCGAGTTTGTCGGTAGGCAAGTGACGAGAGCTTTGTTTTCTTGATTTCCGAGCATAGCAAAAGTCTACCGAGACTTTATGCGAGTTTCTAAAATTGATGGTTGAGTGATTTCTACTCACTGGATTCACTTTCTCCACTGACCGCCACAACTGAGCCGCCATTTTTTGCAAGACCCGCTCGAATGTCTTTCAATATGTGTTCAGCAATTTTTTTATTTGCTTTGTCTTTCAAAAATTGTCTTGTAGCATCGTACCCTCGTCCAAGCTTTTCTTCACCAAATGAGTATGATGTTCCTGATTTGGAAATAATCCCCATTTTTTCACCTAGAGCAATGAGTTCTCCTTCGCGTGAAATACCTTCGTTATACATTAGGTCAAACTCAGTTTGTTTGAATGGAGCTGCAACTTTGTTTTTTACAACTTTCACTCTGATTCGTCCCCCCATTATTTCTTCACCTTTTTTTATTTGAGCTATTCTACGGATATCGATTCGAATTGAGGTATAAAACTTCAACGCCTTTCCTCCGGGTGTAGTCTCTGGATTACCAAACATTACTCCAATCTGCATTCGGATCTGATTGATAAAGATAACTAGAGTTTTAGATTTGGCTACGATTGCTGTGAGCTTTCGGAGAGCTTGAGACATGAGTCTAGCTTGCTTACCCACGTGGTGAGCTCCCATATCTCCCTCGATCTCATCCCGAGGTGTGAGTGCTGCTACAGAGTCGATAACAATAACATCTATCTTTCCAGAGCGCACAAGTGACTCTACGATTTCTAATGCTTGCTCTCCATTGTCTGGTTGCGAGATAAGTAACTGGTCTATTTTTACTCCAAGTCTTTGTGAATATTCAGGGTCCATAGCGTGTTCAGCATCAATAAATGCGCAGATGCCTCCAGACTTTTGAGCCTCCGCGATTACATGTAGTGAAAGGGTAGTTTTACCTGAAGATTCTGGTCCGAATATTTCTACTATTCTGCCACGTGGAAGTCCACCAACACCGAGTGCTGCATCGAGTCCAATAGAGCCTGTAGAAATAGCATTGATATCTACATGAGGCTTGTCTCCAAGCATCATGATTGCGTCATCGCCAAACTTTGTTCTGATTTCTCTAAGAGTATTTTCTACGTTTACTGTTCCAATATCTCCCTTAGGTTCCTTCGGTGTTTTTTTCTTTTGCATTCCTTTAGTTTTGTTAAATTTATGAAGTAATATCTTTTGGCGAGACTTGCACAGCCGGGTAGGCGAGCATAGCAAAAATCTAGTAAGATTTTATGCGTGTTGAGTCAAAAGATATTACTTAATAAATATATTATTAATATTCCTTCAAAATTATTTCTAGCTTTTTTTCAGTATAAGTTTTGAACTTATCCTGTGCATCTAGCTTAATTATATTATACCCAGGGGATAGGAGCAATTTTTCTGTAAAGTAGCCGTCCTTGTCTGTAAAGATTTTTCTTCCATCTAAATTTAGATAAGCGATGTTTCTGGCGCGTCCTTTTATCTCTATTAATGGCTGGCTAAAAGTTGAACCATTTTGCGGGGAGGATATTTCTATTATCGGGCCTCTTATGAGTTTCTGGGCTTGAAAGAGGGAATATCCTAGAACAATGATCCCTAGTAGTGCAATTAAGCCAATTTTGAGGGTACTAGTAGCATTTCTCTTCATCTCTATTGCATTGGGACAGCATCATCTTTGGTTACTAAGTCACTTTGGCCACCAATGAGGACTTCTCGTGGTTTTGCTCCGGAACCTGG
>JACDEV010000004.1 GCA_013816135.1 Patescibacteria group bacterium
ATCTATATATGAAGCCTTGGGTGTGTTACCTCCAATTTTTGCTACAACTCCTCCAGTCATGGGTGAAGAAGGTAATAAAAAATTAGGTAAACGAGATGGTGCAAAAGATGTAATGGAGTTTGAAAAAGAGGGATACCTACCTGAGACCATGATGAACTTCCTTGCCTTACTAGGTTGGAATCCTGGAGGTGAGAAAGAAATTTTTACAAAAGATGAGCTAATTAATCTTTTTACACTTGAGAAAATCCAGAAGTCAGGAGGACAGTTCGGCGAAGATAAACTTGATTGGATGAATAAAGAGCACTTAAAGCTTATGGATGAATCAGTAAGAAATGAACAGATTCATAATAAATTACTAGAAAATCCACTGACTAGTAAATCCGAGATAATAAATAATGAAAAACTTCTATCAAAAATTTATCCAATCATTTTTGATCATATTTCAAAGTGGGGAGATATTGATACCCTACTTGGGGTAGGGGAGTGGAGCTATTTTTTCAATTCCCCTGAGTTTGAAGCCTCCCTTTTGTCATGGAAAGGCAAGACTTCCGTCTTAGATATTACAAAGCATTTGAATTGGCTTTTACAGAATCTGACAAACGCATCTGAAGAAATTTTTGAAGATTCAGAGAAAATAAAATCTTTGATATTTGATTATGCAACTGAAAATGGTCGCGGTGAAGTATTGTGGCCAATGAGAGTTGCTTTGTCTGGAAAAGAAAAAAGCCCAGACCCATTTACATTGGCTTATGTGCTAGGTAAGAACAAATCTATCAAAAGAATCAAGTCAGCAATAAGTAAACTATCTTAATGATGAAATGGTATCCGAAATATTTATTTCAAATAGTGTTTATTTCTATTCTGTTTCAGAGTTCTTTAGTGGTTGCTCAAACAATTGATACTAATGTACTGCAAAGTAAGATTGATGAACGTAATAATCAAATAAAGCAACTTGAACTTGAAATAAAGCAATACAACACTGAAGTAACTAATGCTGGTAAACAAGCAACA
Source organism: Patescibacteria group bacterium (assembly GCA_013816135.1). Taxonomy (GTDB): domain Bacteria; phylum Patescibacteriota; class Minisyncoccia; order Phycocordibacterales; family DATDWN01; genus C7867-006. The sequence goes on from JACDEV010000004.1 coordinate 1,012, forward strand.
ACATTAAAAAATACTTTAAACACTCTCGATCTTACAAAAAAGAAAATAACCACCGATATTAAGATAACTGACTCAAAAATTTCAAAAACACTGCTTACTATCGATCAGTTAGAACAAAATATAAATAACACAGAAGCTCATATACAGCTTAATAAGAATGCGATAATTTCTGCTTTAAAAAATACTCAAGCTATAGATGATATAGGAATAATTCAATTAGTTCTTTCTAATAATAATATTAGTGAACTATGGACTGATATTGATAACTTGAGACAGTTTCAAGCAATAATAAAAACTAAATCAAACGAATTGACCACTTTGCAAAATGATTTAGTAAACAAACAATCTAATATGAAAAGCCAGAAAGATACTTTAGTTAATCTAAAACAGGACCTTTCTGGTAAGAAGGAAGTTGTAGAGTCTACTACCAAAGAAAAAGCAACTCTACTTGCAGTCACTAAGAATAAAGAGCAAACATTTATTCAGCTTGTAAAAACAAAAGAAGAACAAAAAGCTCAGTTCGAAAAAGAATTATATGAATATGAATCACAATTGCATTATGCTGTAGATAAAGGAAGCTATCCTGGACCACGTAATGGTGTACTTTCTTGGCCTGTTGATAATGTTTTCATTACTCAAAGATTTGGTAGAACTGTTGGAGCTGAAAAACTTTATACTTCCGGCTCTCATAATGGTGTGGACTTTCGAGCTACAATGGGAACAAGAATAAAAAATGTCTTGGATGGCACTGTAGTAGGGTCAGGGAATACCGATGCTTATCCTGGGTGCTATTCATTTGGTAAATGGGTAATGGTAAAGCACGATAACGGCTTATCTACAATATTTGGACATTTATCAGTAATAAGTGTTTCTACTGGAGATAGATTAGCCATAGGGGATTTAATCGGCTTTAGCGGTAACACTGGATATTCTACTGGCCCGCATCTCCATATCAGTGTATATGCTACACAAGGTGTAAGAATTGAAAAATATGTAAATAGTATTGGATGTAAGCAAGCAACAATGCCACTAGCTGACATCAAGGCTTACTTAGATCCACTTGCATATTTTCCTAACTTGTAAATGTTAAGATATAATAAACATATGAAAACAAATCAAGGCTTTATAAAAAATATTCTAATTGTCATAATTGCTATAGTTTTAGCAAAGTATCTTTTACATTTTGATTTTATTGCGTGGTTACGGACTACTCAAGCAAGACATATCATTGATCCTATTATTTTAATTATAAAAGCTGTTTATAATTGGATAGATAATTTTGTAAGAAATCTAGTTTCTTAATTGTGTTAGAATTAATATATGAAAAAATCCGATTACATCAAACCAGAAGTAAAGAAGAAAGCTATGAGCCACAGCTTGCCTCCAAAGGCCAAAGGAAGGTCAATTAGACCAAGCAGAAGCCAAGGTTCTTCTAGATAATCTATTTTATTTATAATAGGTAATTTTAGGGCAGGGGAGTCCCCTATCGGAAACAGGATTTTTTAAACCATCTCTTTTGTGGTATTTATCTATAAACAGGGAACTAACTTTTAATATATTTATTTTGTTATTACTTGATATAAGGATAGTTGTGTAGGGAATAGAACAATGAAAGTTTAAAGAATTTAAATTAATTTGAATCTTTATAGTTAGTTCTTTTCTCCCTATAGTACTTACCAAAAGATATATTGTGGTATGTTACTGTATCACTCCCCTCGGGTAATAAAGGCTTAAACTTATAATTAAAATTAAACTCATTTCCCTACTATAGTTCTTCTAGAGCCTTTAAAATATTTTTTGACTTAGTTATAGGTCTACCAATCACTAAATAATTTGCACCAAGGTCAATTGCCTCTTTTGGAGTCACTTTACGAATTTGGTCATCTTTTGCTTTATACGATTTTGGCCTTATGCCAGGTACCACAGTTATTAAAGATTTTTGCCTTATAAGCCCTCTGACATCCTTTAATTCATTTCCCGAGCATACTATTCCGTCAATATTTGCTTTGAGAGCCATCTTTACTAAATTTGTTACTTCAGTAGATGATTTTATATAATTAGAGGTCAGTACAGTTACTCCAATTATTTTGCTTTTACCTGAATTCTTTTTTGCAGCTTGCATCATAGGAATGCCACCGGAAATATGAACTGTAATAAAATCTGCTCCATGTTTAGATAATTTTTTTACAGTATTGGATACAGTATTTGGAATATCATAAAGTTTTACGTCGGCAAATACTTTTCCATATTTTTTGAGATGCTTAATGATGTTGGAATCCTCATGTAAGAGATCATTGACCTTATAACCCCAAACTAATCCTTGCAAAGTCTTTGCTATTTTCAAGGCTTCAGAGACAGTCATATTATCTAATGCCACTATCACCTTCTTAGTATCTTTAGAATTCATTGTTCAATAATATCATGGTAATTTGTAAAATTTTTAAAAAATGATAAGGTTTCAAGAGATACGGGAATTCCCCGTTGGATAGGAGCATATACATGTCAGATACCGAACGCGAGGCCAAAAAAGAGATGGTCTATGCAGCAAGTGGACTTATCTTTGTTGTTTTGGGCTTCGTTTCAGTAATCCTTTTGTTAGGTATTTTGATTGGTGATATTCCTCTGACCGCTGCGTCCAAGCTTCGTCACGAAGAAACCATCAAAGCCCGCGAAGAAGCAACTACACAATCTCGACTTAAAGCTGCAGCCAATCTTGCAAACAGTATTGAGTACTTCAAAGACCATGCTGGATATTGTCACGAAATCGTCATAACGTATGCCAGTTCAAACAATGTCTATACACCATATGGAATTGTGGCTTGTGATAATCCCGTTGTGGTTGAAGGATTGAAAAAAGGCATCTCAAGAAACTAGATCTCTACTTACCCCACCATGGAAAATTCACTTCCCCGGTGGGTTTTCTGTTTCAATTTTATACACAACAAAAGCCCCTTTCAGGGCTTTTGTTATTAGTTTGTATGGTTTACTTAACGTTTATAGCTAGTTCTTTGTTCTCATACTTACCCCAACATGGCTTTGATGATGACCATGGTTGTGTTCCTTCTCTATTATAGAGATCTCGTGCGTAAGCAGTGTTACCTTCGATAGTGTAGATGTTTAAGTCTTTCTTGTTAGCCTGGTCTAAGTGATAATGCTCGTTTATCTGCATTACTCCAACGTCACGGCTGTTAACAATTCCTCGGTGTACTTTTCCATCCTTATCTAACTGTCTAAAAGTTGATTCACACTTGGCAATTCTGATCATTATTGGAATATCAGAGAAGTACTGTCGTACATACTCTTCAGTTCCCATAATGTTCTCGATCTCCTTGTTTGAAGCTTTCTTCACGACAGACGATTCTGTGACAGAAGTTTCCACCTTTGGAAGCTCTTTAACCTGAGCTGGACTCTGAGCACCTGATATAGATGCTAGAACCATAAACAAACTGATAGCTGTGAAGTTTAAAATATAAATTTATTAGGTATTAATTCTGGAAGGCTGTCTGGAAACAGAAAAACTCAGATCACCTGAGTCCAGAATATAATAGCACAGGTAAGCAGGTACTGTCAAGCGTTTTAACCTAATCTTAAGCTTAGAAAAGCATTAAATATGGCTCTGATTAGAGCTAGAAAAGAGAATTATATTAAACCTTAAAAACCCTATTTTATCAAGTTTTAGAACAGAAAACTTAAAGACTCGCTAGAAGGACCAGAGGAATGAGATTTGCATAGAAAATGCGGTCACTACCTTTAAAAAGCGCATCTATTGTTGGAGAAAAATTGTGAATTGTGTCCAAATTGACCACTGTATAGGTAAAAAGCACAAACAACACCAAAGAAGCGAGGGCGAAGCCGGCTGTTCTTAGCATTCCTGTTCCCCCACTGAATTCTAAAGGTACAAATATATATTTATTAATAATTATATTAAGTGGAAGTAGGAATATTAGAAATATTAAGACTTTGTTTAAAGTTACAAGAGAGGCTCCATGTAAGAAAAGTAACTTATTTAAAAAAGGAAAATTATTATACAAGAGCGCAGCAGGGTAGAAAGCTAGCATGACGGAAACAATCCTTCCCTTTCCAAAGTACATTGCATAAGCTAAAAATAGAATAAAGAGTGAAACTAAGAATATAATATCACTAGAAAATAGACTTTCAACTTTTGATAAAGATAACATGAGTACATTATAGAGTAAGAAATTCTATAAAGGTATTATCTTTTCCCCAAATTAAACTAAAGACCTTCCTTCTGTAGCTGTTCTGTGAGTTTTCTTGCTTCTTTAGAAAGTTTCTTTGGAATTAGCAGGTGTATTTTGATTAAGATGTCTCCCCTTCGGTTTTTCTCAAAAGGCACACCTTTGCCTTTTACTCTCAGTACTTCTCCGTGTGTTAGACCTTCAGGGATTTTTACTTTGATATTACCATCAAGAGTTGAGACATTTGCCTCTCCTCCTAGCAAAGCATCAGTGAGCTTAACATTAAGGTCCATTATTAGATTTACTCCATCCTTTCTGAAAACAGGATGCTTCTTAACATAAATTTTGATATATAAATCCCCTGTCTGGCCACCGGACACAGCTTCGCCACCACCTGATAAACGAATCATTTCTCCATTCTCGATTCCAGCAGGAATTTTTACTTTTATTTCACTCTCTTTCTTTAAGATACCTTGACCATAACAGACATGACATTTATTTTTTGGAACCTTACCTGTACCATGACAAATCTCACATGTTGATGATGTTTCAAACTGACCAAAAAAAGTTTTTTTAATCTCTCTAATTTGACCCCGTCCATTACATGTTCCACAAGTCTGAAGTTCACTACCCTTCTCTGCACCAGAACCGGCACAATTATCACATTTAGAAACTTTATTGAGTAAAACAGTTCTTTCTACTCCGAATACGACTTCATCGAAGGTTAGCTCAATATCTATTGAGATGTCTCGGCCACGCTTAGGCTGAGATCTGCGACCTCCACCAAAAGCTGAAGAGAAAATATCTCCAAAATCAAATTCAAAACCACCTCCCTGCCCTCCTTGAGTAAACTGAGAAAAATCAAAGTCACCGAATCCTCCTGCTCCATTACCACCCCCTTGAAATCCATTAGATGCGCCGGTAGATCCATAAGTATCGTATTGTTGTCTCTTCTTATCGTCAGATAAAATAGAATAAGCTTCGTTAATCTCTTTGAACTTGGCATCGTCACCAGTTTTCTTGTCAGGGTGATATTTGTGAGCAAGCGTTCTAAAAGCTTTTTTTATTTCGTCTTTGGGAGCTGATTTATCGATTCCTAGTATTTGGTAATAGTCTTTTGACATGGAATTATTATAAGGCTATTTCAATTTTAGTATAGTTGACGATATCTTATAATTATTTTAATGTAAACAAGGAGGCTATTTTGTGAACTGCAAAATGTACAATTAAAGTTACCTCTAGCACAGGAAAAGGCTGGAAGAAAATTGGTTGTTTCGGTAAGTTCTCAAGTGGAAATGAAGCTAAGAATTTCCTTATTTCTGATGGTTGGACACATATTTTGGGTACCGCAGGCTATAGCTTAAAAACAGCAGACGTAAGTTTGCGGGCCCATGTGTTTCCGTTTCCTGAACTACCACGTCCTTTAAGTCAGATATCACAATTTCTTCGAAAGGATCGAGTGCCAAAAACCAGAAAACTTTCCAAAGCCGCTACACTTTCGAACGTGGAAGCTTCAAAACGCATCCTCTTGGTCCTCAAAAGGATCAGTAAGGACGATCACAAAACTGCGATTCAGAAAGCTCTAGACTGGCACTGGAATTGTGAGACCCACGTAAATCCACCAGTCTCCAGATTAGATTAATTGATCTTCGACTATTAGCAACAAGTCCCACTCTCTTGAGTCGGACTTGTTTTTTTGTTTCCTCTTTCTACTTTCCTTCTTCTGATTTCTTTTCTTCAAAGTCAGCATCACGGACTTTTTCTTCACCTGTTGGTGGAGTCTGTGTTTGAGCTGATTCTTGTGCAGCTTTATTCATTAGCTCACCTATTTTAGACAACTCTGTAGATAGTTCCGTAGTAGTCTTTTTAATTTGTTCTATATCTTCACCATCTTTTGCTTTCTTTGCATCAGTGATTTTGTTTTCAATAGAAACTCTAAGTTCAGCTGGTACTTTATCTCCCGCATCTCGTAGGGACTTTTCCGCTGTATAGACTAATTGTTCTGCAATATTTTTTGCCTCCACTACATCTTTCTTCTTCAAGTCATCTTGTGCATGAATCTCTGCATCTTTTTGCATTTTCTCAATCTCATCTTTTGAAAGACTTGAACGTGCTTCGATGCGAATAGATTGTTCTTTGTTTGAAGCTTTGTCTTTAGCTTTTACCGAAAGAATACCGTTGGCATCAACATCAAACATAACTTCTACCTGTGGCATTCCACGAGGAGCTGGAGGAATTCCATCTAGGATAAATCGTCCAAGGGACTTATTATCTCCTGCCATTGCTCGTTCACCCTGTACAATATGTATCTCTACTGATGTCTGATTGTCGGCAGCAGTTGAGAACACCTGTGATCTGGAAGCGGGAATGGTAGTGTTTCTTTCAATAAGCTTTGTTGCTACTCCTCCCATAGTTTCTATACCAAGAGAAAGCGGTATAACGTCCAATAGTAGAACGTCTTTGACATCACCAGAAAGAATCCCTCCTTGAATAGCTGCACCAAGTGCCACTACTTCATCAGGATTGATGGACTTATTTGGCTCCTTTCCAAAATATTCTTTTACTCGCTCTGCCATTTTTGGCATTCTTGTCTGTCCTCCAACTAGGATTACTTCATTTATCTGAGAGATGCTGAATCCTGAAGCTTCCATAGCTCTTTTTGTAATTGCCATAGCTCGATCAATAAATTCAGATGTCAGTTCTTCCAGCTTTGCTCGAGTAATCTTGATAAGTAAGTGTCGAGGACCTGAAGCATCAGATGTAATGAACGGAATATTTATTTCCGATTCCATTGCAGTAGAAAGTTCAATCTTTGCTTTTTCTGCGGCTTCGTCCAATCTTTGTAAAGCCAAAGTATCTTTTCGAAGATCAATACCTGATTCTTTTTTGAATTCATCTGCGAGGAAACCAATTATTTTTTGATCAATATCCTTTCCTCCTAAGTGAGAGTCTCCATCAGTTGATTTCACTTCGATAACTGAATCACCTACTTCCAAAACTGATACGTCAAATGTTCCTCCTCCGAAGTCGTAGACTACGATCTTTTCTTCTTTCTTACCTTTATCAAACCCATAAGCCAGTGCCGCTGCAGTTGGCTCGTTTATGATGCGGAGAACCTCAAGCCCTGCAATAGCTCCTGCGTCTTTTGTAGCTTGACGCTGAGCATCGTTGAAATATGCAGGAACAGTAATGATAGCCTGAGTTATTTTTTCTCCGATTTTTGCTTCAGCATCTGCTTTTAATTTCGACAAAATCATCGCTGAGATTTCTTCAGGTGTATAGTCTTTGTCGTTTATCTTTACCTTCACACCGTTTGTGGAAGATTTCATAACCTCAAATGGAACAATAGCTTTGTCTTTCTGAACAGCTTCATCGTCGAAGGTATGCCCTATAAAGCGCTTAATTCCAAAAACAGTGTTCTTTGGGTTAGTTACAGCTTGTCGCTTTGCCAAGAGGCCTACAAGGCGTTCTCCGGTCTTCGAAACAGCTAATATAGAAGGCGTTGTTCGTGCACCTTCTGAATTTTCAAGTATTTTGGGTTGACCGGCTTCCATAACTGCCATTGCGCTATTCGTTGTTCCTAAGTCTATTCCTAATATTTTTGACATATGTTTTGATTAATTAGTATTTATTGACAATTCTATAATTTTCCTTAGATTTAGCACTGGAGGCAAAATTGATTAAAATTGAATTCACAGCAACCGGGTTCTCTCTCATCGCTACTGATTCAGATGATCTCTCTGGGCTGCATAAGCAAACCAACGCGATCTATATGCTCAAAACCGAGTATGCAACTAGCTTTAAAGTGAAACGAGTGGATTTCGTACAGCTGAAGGAGTCCAAGTAACGCCGCCGAAACCGCCAGGTCATCGGCGGTTTCTCATATCCCAGTAGTAGAACATAGCTCACTACTGGACTTCGCTATAAAGTTGGGGCTCTAGGTTTAGTGCCTGAATGATCAATATCGTTATCAGTATTAATTGGTACAAAAGCTAATTCTTGTTTTGCAAAAAGATTTGCTAGTTTGGACTTAATTTTATTATAAAAAAGTAATAGTGCTTGGGCTGCAGCAAGAGAAACAAGTTCTACTGAGTAAGTAAAATCAATAAGACGAGCTTTAAGTCGTCCAGCTGATTCATATATGAAAAATTTTGCACGAACAAGTCTACCCTGCTTGTCTCGCATGATTTTTTCTACTATTTGCCCGTTGTGTGGAGTTATTTGCATATTTATTTCTGTAAGTGGCCAACCTTGACCTTTGGTGGACGTAATTCCTTTCCATTTAATTCGTATCCAGCCTGTATAACCTCGACTATTTTACCATCCATTTTTTCCTCGTCAATAGAAATATTTTCGACAGCTTCATCTCTCTTAGAGTTATACAACTCTCCTATAGGATTTATTACTTTCAAGCCATGTTGGGTAAGTGAATTCATAAGCTGTGTGTGAATATACTCCACTCCAACTCTCCAATTTTTATCTACTTTTTCCCAAGCATCTTTATTCTTAAATGCTGATTCAAAGGAGTCTAGAACAGGTAAGAGTTCTTCAACTAAATCAGCTTTTGCAAATTTGATGAATTCCTTCTTCTCAATCTCTTCTCTTTTTTTTATATTGATATAGTCAGCACGCTCTCTTTGCCATGAATCCATTATTTCAGCGTTTTTCTTTTCAAGTTCTTTTATACGAACTCTTAATTTATCCACCTTAGCCTTATAATCCCCTCCTGTTATCTCAGTGTTATCTTCAAAAACAACATCTTCTTCTTCAGAAGCTAGATCGTCCCCGAGGTCTGTATCTACCTCTGGTTCTGGTGTGGGCACTTCTATTTTATCTTCTTCCTTATCTGTCATAATTGCAGATTTTAACATGAAAATTGAAGAATTCAAATTATATTGACAGAATTATTTTATATTGTTACTTTTTATTTAGAGGTGAACTATGTCAGTAGTAGATTACGAAACATGCGATTGCGATTGTCACAAGCCTGGTAGCAGAACAATGCATATCAGACCATGTTGCGAGACTTGCCCTTACTGTAAAAAGCGGATTAAAATGAGCCTGAGGATGCATAAGTGTCCACTCAAACCAAAGTAAGGAGGGAGTAATAAATGAACCCAGTAGTGATCGGTATGTTGGTTTTTCTATGTTTAGGCCTATGGGGCAGCTATAACGATCATAGAAGAAATATCTGCTTTCCAAACTACAACAATCACAGCGGACTGACGTGCAAAAGGACATGGGAATTTATTATCGTATGCACATTGTTTGGAGGTTTAGTAGGTCTCTTGTTTTCGTAAACAAAATCACCGTCGTGTCCTGGAGAAACCGCCAGAATATCGGCGGTTTTCTATTATTGACATAGTCAGATTATATGTTACATTATGTCCAGGAGAGTAGGTTAAATGAAAATAAGAACTTTGCAGAGAGTTATCGATGAATTCAAAGGTGGAACAATCACTGTCGACGGGGTCACAAAGCAGATTAAAGGAATCAGGGAAGAACCGGAAGTTCATGCTGATTACAAAATCTTCATCGTAGCAACAGATGGTAGTGAGTTCTTCTGTGGCTACAATCTTGTCGAAGGTATCGAACACGCAGGTAAGTTCTACATAAATGACGAGAGAATTGTTCTTGAGGCCAAGAAATAGAATCGCCATCGTCTGCTGCTACGGGAAACCGCCAGCTACGATCGGCGGTTTTTCCATTCTCGTTGAAGTAATTAAATTTTTTGAGAGTTCGCAGGCGGGTAGCCGAGATTACCAAAATCGTAGTAGCGATTTATGGGCTCTCAAAAATTTAATTAGTGAGAAAAGAGGATGGAAATAAGAAAAAAACTCCCGAAGGGAGTTCTTTCTTTATCGTTTTGACCAATGAGGAGCACAAAACGCATTCGCGTTTTGCTTCTGGGAAACCCACGGTTTTCCCAATCCTTCCTCCACGGTAAAACACCCAGTTTTCCCGACCCCTTTCTGCCCCACAATGGATCAAGCTAACAAAAGAGAGGCTTATCAGCCTCTCTTTTGTTATTTTATCGCTTGCTCCATTGTGGGGCCTTTCTAGCTTTCTTCAATCCGAACTTTCTTCGTTCCTTTGCTCTTGGATCTCTCTTTAGATATCCGGCTTTCTTTAATGACTTTCTTAGTTCTAAGCTGAATTCAACTAGTGCTCTAGCAATTCCGTGTCGCATTGCTTCTGATTGTGAGTGCATACCTCCTCCTACAATCTTTGCAGTGATTTTGAATTTCTCAGGAATAGCAGCTTCAGTTAAAGGCTGTCGAACAATGTTCTGCATTTCCTTTACTGGAAAGTAGTTTTCAAGTTCTTTATCGTTAACCTGAAAAGTAGTCTTTGCGCTTGGTGTAATTCGAACACGAGCAACAGATGTCTTTCTTCGTCCTACGGTCTCTATGTATTTTGCAGCTTTTTCTTCCATATATCTATATTATTTCTTGTTATTCTGTGATTTTCAAATTATTCATCATCTTTGATCGAAGCTTGTTCTTCGGAAGCATGCCTGAAACAGCTTCCTTGAATAGTTCTTTGTGGCCTTTCTTTGCGATAACCTGAGTCATTGTTGGCTGTCTTAGACCTCCTGGGTAGCCAGTATATCGGCTATAAGTCTTTTGAGTTTTCTTTGAATCAGCAATTGATGCCTTAGAAGTGTTTATTATCTCAACTGTAACCTCAGGAATTGAGTTTCTAGCAAATGTAGGTTCATTCTTTCCCATTAGAAAAACTGCAGCTTGTGTAGCTACTCTTCCGATCTTCTTATTCTCTGCATCTAATACGTATTTTTTCACAAATTTATTTATATTATACAAGTTCAATTATAGCCATCAGACTTCCATCGCTTATTCTAGCTGGAAGTTTGGTAATTCGTGTGTATCCTCCTGCTCGCTCCTTGTACTTTGGAGATATGTCCTTTGCTAGCTTTTCTGCACCGATGATACCTATCTTAGTAATAAGTGCTCTTCGTGAAGCGACAGTTCCCTCTCTACCTTGAGTTATCATTTTCTCAATAAGCGGTCGTAGTTCTCGAGCTTTAGCGTCAGTAGTTTTTATTTTACCATTTACAACAAGAGAAAGAGCAAGGGATTTCATAAGGGCATCCCGCACTTTCTTTACTCTTCCAAATTTTCTTGTTGCTTTATGGTGATTCATGTCAGTTTATTACTTCAAATTTATTCCAAAGGTTTCTAGAACTTCTTTAATTTCTGTAAGGCCCTTCTGTCCCAATCCTTCGATTTCAAGGATATCTTTTTCTTTCTTTCGAGCAAGACCTCCTACAGTTCGGATGTTGGCATTAGAAAGTGCATTCTGAGTTCTAGCTGAAAGATTTAATGTCTCAACTCGAGTCTTCAATGAATCATCATCAATAGATGCATTTGAAACTCCATTTTCCTTTGGTGAACTAGAAGACAATATCACATCTTCCTCCTTAAAACCAATTATTGATTTAAGCTGGCTAATCATAGTCTCGATTGATTTCTCAAGAGCCTCTTTTGGTGTAATAGTTCCATCTGTTTCAATAAAGATTTTTAGTCTGTTGAAATCTGTTCTATCTCCGACTCGCATATTTTCAACTTCGTAAGAAACTCTTCGAATAGGTGTAAAAATTGCATCTAAAGTGATTTGTCCGATATCAACTCTGTTCTTCTGTAAAACTTCCTTTGATACAAATCCTAAACCTTTTTCCGCAGTAATCTCCATATCTAACTCAGAATTTTTGTCAGTTAGTGTAGCGATTACAAGTTCAGGATTTAATATTTCTATTCCTCCTGGAACCTTGATATCACCTGCAACAACCTCTCGAACACCTTTTACTTTAAGTGAAAGTTTTTGTGGTTCATCACTTACGATACTAAAACGAACCCTCTTTAGGTTAAGTAGGATTGTAATAGCATCCTCTTTAACATTAGGAATAACTGAGAATTCATGTGGAATTCCAGCAATCTTTACAGCTGTAACAGCTGAACCCGGTAGAGATGATAGGATGATTCGACGAAGGGAATTGCCAAGAGTATGGCCGTATCCTGGGTATAATCCATCAATTTCATATGCGCCAGAAAAATCTACTTCAGAGACGATTTTTGGCTTTGATGGTAACACGATTGTATAGTCAGACATTGTTTTATATAAAAATTTTAACTGATAAATTATACATTAATTACTTCTATCATGCAATACTCAGGAATTAGGAATTATCGGCTGTAGTATTCGATCACTGTATTCAGGTCAAACATGTTCTCAGTCTTTACATACTGTGGCATCCCCTGTATTTCTGCTGATTTATTCTTAGGATCATATTTTATCCATGATGGAACGGTTACATTCTTTGTTTTCTCATCAATTTCAGCAAATAAAGGCTTCTTTGTTGATCTTTCTGTTATCTGGATTTTGTCTCCAAGTGAAACTCGAAACGATGGAGTATTAATTCTACGGCCGTTAACTGAGATATGTCCATGAGAAACCATTTGTCGTGCTCCTCCTCGTGTGGGTGAATATCCTAGACGATACATAGTGTTGTCGAGTCTTAGCTCCACTAACTCAAAAATCTTCTGTGAAGCATTAGGAGTCTTTTTTGCTAGAGCTTCTTTAACATAATTTGAAAATTGTCTTTCTGAAAGGCCGTATGTAAATCTTGCTTTTTGCTTTTCTGTAAGCTGAAGTGCATATTCTGACTTTGGCTTAGTAAAACCTCTTTTCTTACCTTTTCGCTCTAAATGAAGAGCATACTTCTGAGTCTGAGTTTTCTCAAAAATTGGTGCTCCTAGGCGTCGTGCTATTTTATATTTTGGTCCTATTATCATATATATTTATTTTTTATACTCACTACTATACTCTTCTGGGCTTCTTAGGCTTTGGTCCGTTATGAGGAACTGGGGTCACATCTTTTATAGAATTGATGCTTATTCCTTTTGATATAAAGCCTCTAATACCTGATTCTCTACCTGAACCTACGCCTTTTACTACAACTGAAACTTCTCTCATACCCATAGTTCCAGCTTTTGCTCCCACAATTTCACCAACTTTTGCAGCTGCAAATGGAGTTCCCTTCTTTGCACCCTTAAATCCGATTGAACCAGATGAAGATGTAGTAAGAACGTTACCTTTTGTGTCTGTAAGGACGATTTTAGTGTTGTTATAAGTAGACTGGACATATAATGTGCCCATTTCTACCTTCTTCTTTGAAACCGAAGAAACTGAGCTTTTTTTTTCAGAATCTGCACCTTCACCTGTTTTTACGATTCGTTTTTTTCCCATTTAATTATTTTTATTTCTTATCAGCTATCTTTCGTCCCGTACCCATAGTCTTTTTGGCTCCTCTTCGTGTTCGAGCGTTTGTCTTTGTTCTCTGGCCTCTAGATGGTAAACCTCTTTGATGTCGGCTACCTCGGTAAGCTTTTATATCTTTTAATCTCTTGATATTACCAGCAACTTCTCTCTTGAGATCTCCTTCTATCTTGAACTCTTCAATAATCTTTCTAATAGCATTTTCCTGATCCACAGTTATTTCTTTTGGCTTTATTCCGAATGGAACCTTGGCTTTGCCTAATACTTGCTTTGCTTTAGATCTTCCGATGCCATAAAGGACTGTGAGTCCGATCTCAATTCTTTTTTCTTCTGGTAATGTGATTCCTAGTATTCTCATTTTTATTTAAATTTATTTCTTGAAGTAGATTATCCTTGTCTTTGCTTATGTCTAGCATTTGCCTTACAGACAACATATACATAGCCCTTTCTACGGACCACTTGGCATTGTGCACAGATTTTTTTTACAGAAGATTTTACTTTCATAATTAAACTGTTTTATTGATAAATTTTCATTTCTGAAAATTTATACTCTTTTGACTATTCGTCCTTTTCCACCATAAGGATCTATCTCGACAATAACTTTGTCGCCGATGAGCACTCGGATGTGATGCAATCTCATTTTACCAGCTAGATAAGTGAGCATTTCTTCCCCCGTATCATCTCTTCGAACTTTAAATAAAGTGTTAGGTAACGCCTCAATGACCTGAGCTCCGATAGCAGTATCTTTTTTGTTCTGGTCTTGCATTATTTTTGTACCTGTTCGTCAAATGACACGTTTTGGAATACAGATAGCATGGTAACAGAATTAGCCCTATTTCGTCAAGGTATTTATTAGGGTAACTTTACTTGGGTCCATAGGTATTGTCTGATTCCAGAATGGATGAGTTTCTATCCATGCCTCCTTTATGGTAGTAAAGCTTCCAACTACACTTAATGCATCCTTTTTTGGTAAACCTAATAGATCCATTTTTAACTTATTTTCATCCAGTACCCAAACTAAATTTGCATCCCCTTTTAAATTAAAGCTAACTGTAGCACTGGTATTAGGATCAAAGGCAATTGAAGGATCATAGGTAAAATTTAAGCTATCAAGATTAGTTATTTTTATAACTTCATCTCCTGCGTCAGGTAAATTTTTACTGACAATTGCTTTTGAAAGAGCTGCTTTATCAAAAATAATTGCAGTAGCTAAAGCACGTTTTCTTATTACTGCTCCTCCGTTAGATCCGTTTGCTTGAGAAACAGGATCAAATTTATATTTAAGACTGGAAGGAAAGAGAACGAAATTGGAAGGAATTTGAGAAACTATGTCATTTGATAGTGCAGTTTGAAGATTAGCGGTAAGTTCAGTATCAGCAGCAGCTTTATCTTCGTTTGATACAACTTTCTGCATACCGGAAAAACCTCCAGTCATTTCGGTTTTTGATCTAGCATATATTGTAGAGAACTTAGGATCGCCCTTAAATCCTGGAATAGTAAAATCCTTTAGTCCAATATTGTAGCTAGCTCCAGTCTTATCAGCTTCAACAAGAACTTCAATACTTCCTGCTACTGTTTTTCCATCCTTTACTATATTTCCTGGCACACTGACATCTTTCAAAAGCCGAAATATAAGACCATCAGCTGTCTGAAACCTAGTTGTTGCCACTAGCCTTTGTGGCTGTGAACCGGCATTGTTGTAAATAATTATAGTACCTCGTGCTTTGTTGTCGACTTGTTGTTCTGATGTAGCATTAACTGCTTTTTCTAAGTCCTTACTCAATGTAACGATTTGATAGCCCAAATCCGTTGTTGTGTTTTTCTTCGCTATTAAAGAGGTGTTTACTGCAACTATTTCGTTTTTAGGAGTTATTGTTATCTTTGCACTTTTGAATAGGGCTGAGATACCAAAGGCAGCTGCTAAAATAAAAAGTGTGAGAGCAATGTACAATCCTTTTTTCGAAGATTTTACTGGCTCGTCATATTCATAATTAAATTTTCCAATTGATTTAGTTTGTTCAATTTCCCTTTCTTCGTCCTTTTTTTCAATTTTTTGAGCTCTAGGGGTTTTTATTTTACGTTCTGCTTTTGGTTCTATCTCAACAGAATCTTCTTGGAGATTATCACTTACTCTTCTACTTCTCATAGGAACCTCAATATTACGAATTGATTTCTTAGCGGGAATGACGTCTTGGATGATATTTTTTTTCATATCTGGCTTTATTGTAACGTAGAATTTCAATATTGCAAACGTAATTAACAGAGCTAATTTATACTTTGCTCCCCCCTTTTCATTTTAGTATAAAAAAGTGCAGACATAGCTGTAAAAGTATCAAGATTAATTTTTGAATTATTATCAAAATATTTTGATAACACTCCTGAATTCAAGATAGTTACGGTAAGATTATTTCTGAATTTGGAAGTATTATCTGTCTTAGGGATTTTGAAGAAACTAAGGAAAGTATTCTCTAATTTTGAATCCGAAATAAGAAACGAATTGTTTGGTAAACTCATATCAGGAGATAATATCTGTAGGGAATCTTCTAGGTAAACAGCCCATTCGGCCTCAATCATTGCTAATATATTCTCGATCTCTATCTCATCAGTTTTTGATTTCTTACCGCTTAAATAAAGTTGAAGTGTTGAGTCAGCTATTTCATAAGATATGTTGAATTTTGCTGCTATGAGTTTTGTTATGGAGTTTGAACCTAATGGTATGGATACTGTATTTTTTATATTATTATCTTCTACTAAGGTTATATCAGTTGCTTCACCTGTTATATTTGTGAGTAAATAATCAGAAGTTTTCGCAAAATTATCTCTAACTATAGAAAAATAAACCAAGGGAAAGGAGTGTATAAATATTTGAGGTTTTGGAATATGAGTGTGACGTAAGATTAAATTGGCTACTTTATCTTCCACGACAAAAGGTATCGCTGACATAAAAAGGTTACCTTCAAAATTCATTGTCTTCTTACCTAGAGTTTTATCTAATAAGTATCCGTTAACCTTGGAACTGACAATGCTTTTTTCGGCAATTACATATTCTTCATCTATAAATGCAGCATTTTTTAATAAATCAGTTTGAAATAAATTCTCTTCCTTCTTTATTATCTTGTTTATAAAATCAGCAGTAACTAAAAAAGGTACTTTTTCTTCAATTACTATATTTTTTGAAACAATATTGTACCAAGGTGATGAAAAAGTAATTATCACTCTTGAAAATGCTCCTATTTTTTTTAATTCAGGAATAGTTTTACATGCTTTTACAACATCACAAAGCATCGTGTCGATTATTTTTTCTGTAGAATCTAAAAGTATTGAGGATGTTATTTTTTCTGTAGAGATGAAATCTTTTTTGAATGAATATAAAAATTTCGGAAAACCTTCAGTAGGAAGACATACTATTGAGCAAGAAATACTACCATTGCTTACACTAAGAAGAAGTGATACTTCTTCTTTTTCATTTTTTAGAAAAGAAAAAAAGGACATGATTAATATTTTAGCACAAACTACTCCCTTTGACTCAATATTATTCCAGGATTGCTTTGATGCGACGGATTCCTTGGGAGACTGCTTCTTCTTTAATTATTTTAAAACAGCCAAGTTTTTCAGTGTTTTGGACATGTGGTCCTCCACAGAATTCTTTGGAATATGAATCTTCCATAGAATTTCCAATAAAATAAACGTTGACTTCATCTCCATATTTCCCATCAAAAAAATGTAGCGCTCCAGTTTTTTCCGCATCTGACTTTTTTAATACTATGCTATTAACTGGTAATTTTTGCTCTATTTTCTCATTTACAATTTTTTCGATTTTATGGAGCTCTTCCTCAGTAAGTTTTCTTCCAAATGTAAAATCAAATCTCAATCTTTCTGCAGTAATATTACTACCTTTTTGTGATACTTCAGAACCAAGAACATCTCTCAATGCCTGATGAAGTAAATGAGTAGCTGTATGATATTTTGTTTCAATTTCACCTGTACCTTTTAATCCACCTTTAAATTTTTCTCCACTACCCGCTCTAGATAGGGTTTGATGTTTTAAAAATTCTACTTGAAAACCTGACGAGTCTACAGAATATCCGCTTTCTTTTGCTATCTCTTCTGTAATTTCTAAAGGAAAACCATATGAGGAAAGAAGCATAAAAGCATCATCTCCAGAAATATCTCCTTTTTCTAAAAGTTTATTTAAATGTTTCAAACCCGATGTTAGTGTTTTTCTAAACTTTGTCTCTTCAATAAGTAGCTCAGATATTATGTCAGCTTTTTTTGCAGTTATTTCAGGATAAACTCCCATATAGATCTCTTCAACCATTGGAACAAATGTCGAAAGGAATTTTTCAGGCAACTTAAGTTTATCTGCATGTCTGACTGCTCGTCTTACAAGTCTTCTTAATATATATCCTCTATCTGTATTGGACGGCAAAACTCCATCCGCTATCATAAATATTGCTGTTCTGACATGATCTACTACTATTCGCTCGGAGGTTTGATCAGAAATAGAAGGCTGCTCCTTAATATGTCTTATAAGTGGTAAAAATAAATCTGTTTCGAATATATTTTTTTTATCCTGAACTACAGCTACTAATCTTTCAAAACCAGAACCTGTATCAATATTATTGCTTTCAAGTTTAGAAACAACCTTGCCATCTTTTTTTAAATATTCCATGAAAACATCATTCCATATTTCCACAATTTTTTGAGAGCTATCCGCCTGATCATACTCTTCATTTGTCATACCTAAAGTAAGTTCACCTGTTAGATCGTAGAACATCTCAGTATCGGGGCCACATGGTCCCGAATATTCATCTTTTTCTTTTGGCTGTGGCCACCAGTTACTCTCTGCAGAGCGAAAATATATCCTTTCACCACTTACATTGTTCTTTACAAAAATGTTTTTCCATATCTCTGCAGTTTCATTGTCTCTGGGAGCATTATTATCACCTTCAAAACAAGTAACATATAGTCTTTGTGGATCAAGTCCTAAACCGAAAGATTTAGATGTAAGAAATTCATAGCTCCATTCTATAGCTTCTTTTTTCCAATAATCTCCTAGCGACCAGTTACCTAGCATCTCAAAAAAAGTGGCGTGAGTATTGTCTCCAATTGAGTCGATATCAACTGTTCTAACACATTTTTGAGCACTAGCTAACCTAGTACCTAATGGGTGCTTCTCTCCCAAAAGATAAGGTACGAGAGGTTGCATTCCTGCAGTATTAAATAATACTGACGGATCATTTTCTGGGACAAGTGAAGCAGATGAAATAACCGCATGTCCGCGTTCTTTGAAAAAATCTAAAAAACGACTACGTATCTCTTGGGATGTCATAAAGTTATATTGCCACAATTTAGAATAAACTTAAAGGATGACAGTTTATATATCATTGTGAGTATTTTTTTAATATTTGAAAGTCTTTTAGCATTTTCTGTTTATTTTTTCTGTTATACAACGCAAAAGCTGGGTGAAATAAATGTACGATAACTACCCTACCAAAATTTGAAGCTATAACAAATTGCTTACCATGTACTTTTGATATTGGAAGAAAAGGACTTTTTTTGCCAAAATACTCCATTATATAGTTCATTGGAATGCGTCCTAAGGTCGCTATAACCTTTGGCTTAATTATCTCAATTTGTTTATTTAAAAAAGGAGCATATAGCTCTATTTCCATTTTCGTTGGATTTCTGTTTTCTGGTGGACGATCTTTTACTATATTTGTGATATATACATCATCTCTATTTAGGTTTATTGACTCTAGCAATTCATTCAAGACTTTTCCAGAAGCACCACTGAAGGGTTTGCCTTTTTGTGCTTCATTTTTTCCCGGAGCTTCACCAATAAACATTATCGAAGCTTTGATACTTCCCTCACCTATTACTGGAATATATTTATTACGTTGACGAAAAATATATAAAGGAGATTTTTTAAAATTTAAAAGCTTTTTTTCCAAAGCTAGCATCTCTTTCAGACGGTTATTGTGAGATGCACTCATTATAATTAATTTTATTTAAATATATTTTTTATTTCTAATAACAGAATCTTTAGGAAACCACCAATCATTTGAATTAGTATTCATTATGGCATCTGCTATAAGCTTACCATTTGGAGTTTTAAGTCTATCTATCCCAATTTGAGCCCATTCTATAGCACGGGAATTCCCTGTATCGATTTGTTCTTTGAGCGCCAATATCCATTCCAAAGTATCAGCATCTTTAACTAACATTGCTTCTTTTGATGCTCTTTTTTCATATTCTTCTAAGGTGTCAAACATATCCTTCCCAAAAGGTACTGAGTCTGAGATATCTTTAACCGCACTATGTTCTTTTCTTTCAACGTATTTTTGATGTATATGATTTAAGTCTGAAATACGTGTCTCAGAGATATCATGAAGAAGACACATTTTTAAAACTTTTAATACATCTATATCACTATCCATTTGAGCCATGGCATAACCTATGAAAGTAGTGCGAGTGACATGCTCGGCAACGGATTGCTCTCCGGTCCCTAGAAAATGAAACCCACTACGAGGAGTCTTTGCAAGCATACCAACTTCAAATAGGAAGTTAGCAATGCTTTTATTTGAGTTACTTACTGATTTTTTTTTATTATTTACCTTTTTCATTATTACAGTGAATTAATCTCATCTATTACTTTTTCTCTTCCTTCCTCGCTCATCCCCATAGCAGTCAGCAGATCAGAGTTTTCCTTTATAGTCTTACAAAGAACAATACCTTGATCCAAGAGAACTTTTTTTTCTCTTCCATTCATTGTTAATAAACAAGTAAGTGGATGTAACTTGGCTTCAATTATCATATCGTGCAAATTGCCTTTGGGTGGATAATTCCAACCTACCATTTTCATTCCACCTTGGCATGATCCATATTCGATTGCTGTTGAAGTGAATTTTGTGTTAGTTACTAACCATCCTTCATCAAGCTGCCTTTCTTTTCCATACCTATAAGTCATTTTACTGAGATCTGCAAACCTAGCGTTCACATACAGTGCAATTTTAAGATCAGATTTTATTCCAAGCTCGTTGTGGAATTTGGCTTCAACCATGATTAACTTTTCACTATTCCAAGCAACAACATCAACTTCATGTTCAACACAAAATCCTTTTATTATCTTTCCAGTTTCAGCTGTATAACCTTTTTCTCGAAATATCTCAGCAACAAAATCCTCAAAAGGAAAACCAGAAGGCCCTAAATCCATGATAGCTCTTTTCAATGAATACTTAAGTGCTATTGGCTTTTCTTTTGAATGTAGTAGATCAAATGCATGCTTGTATATTTCATGAGTAGTGATGTCTTGTGTAAGGTGTTCTCTTATATGTTGAATAGTTTCTTCTGCAGCAACACTTGATGCCCCTGCTTTTTTTAAAGAATGCTCAAGTTTACTTATATCAAAAGGCTCTCTATTTCCATTAGCTTTGATTACGAATATATCACTAGTATTTTGCATACTTTGATTATCGCATAAAAGAAATTATCGGCAAATTAATACACTTTTTCAATGATTCCCCCTCCAACGACCTTATTATCGTCATATAAGACAGCTGATTGACCAATCGCTATTCCATTTTGAAGTTCGTTAAAAGAAATATCGTATCCATCTTTAGTTTTGGTTAGTGTACATTTTTGTTTTTCTTGTCTATATCGAATTCTAACAGTTAAGGATTCAGAGTTAGAAAAAAATCCAGATACAAAATGCAAATCAAAAATAGAAATCTTACTAATGCTATAGATTTCTTTAGTATCATTTTCCTTTGAAGCTACCGTGATTGTATTATTCTCAATATCTTTTGATATGACAAAAAATCTAGGGTCAACAGAGGATTTTTTTAGGATAGTAAATCCATGTCTTTGTCCGATAGTATAGAAAAAAGCACCATCATGATTACCTATAACTTCTTTATCTAAGTTCAACACATTACCAGGTTTAATTTTCATATAATGCGACAAGAAATCCTTCATATCAACTTTTCCTATAAAACATAACCCTTGACTGTCTTTTTTCGTAGCTGTAGGCAAGCCGAATTTTACTGCTAATTTCCTGACTTCAGGTTTCGTCATTTTTCCCACAGGAAAGAGTGTGTGACTTAATTGCTCTTGAGTTAGAGTGTACAAAAAATATGATTGATCTTTTTCCTTATCAACACTTTCCAATAATTCATATTTCTTACTTTTTACTTCTACCTTTGCGTAATGACCTGTAGCAATAAAATCTGCTCCCAATTCAAGTGCCTTGTTAAGGAAGACACCAAATTTCACATATTTATTACAAAATATATCAGGATTAGGTACTCTCCCAGCTCTATATTCAGAGATCATATAGTCCACCACCTCCTTTTTGTATTCATCTGTGCAATCTAAAGTCATGAAAGGAACATCAAGAGTCGCACATACCCTCATAGCACTTCGCTTCTCTTCTTTCCAATCACAAGGCAAGAAATCAGGTTGCCAAACCTTCAAAAACACACCTGTTACATCATATCCACCTTCTTTGAGGAGCGCCAAAGCAACTGAGGAATCAACCCCACCAGATACCCCAACAAAAACTTTCGGCTTTTTTAACATGTCATCTTTATACCAAAAAACAACCTGAAATCATAACTTTTAAGAACACTGCACAAGAGATTAGAAAACAAGAGTCGGAGACCGGCTGAAGACATTGTTTGACGAAGTGTATTCACGAGGAGTTTGTCGAAAAGCCGAGATCGGAGACGCTTTGTTTTCTTGATTGACGAGTGAGAAGTGAGCGACCTTACTTCGCAAGACCTTGAGCGTTTTGTACTTAAAATGTGAAAGGTGTACAGCTCCTGTAAGGAGGAGAAAAATCGTACCAACGATTTATGCGGCCTTCGAAAATAAATAAAATGAAATCATTTATTTAAATACAATTCTCTATTTCTTTTATGCTCCTCGAAGGTATTCGCATAATACATATCACCAGATTTACTTGATAAGAAATATAGATAATTAGTGGTAATTGGATTTACAGCTGAAAAGATTGCATCTAATCCAGGATTATCAATTGGACCTGGAGGAAGTCCTGCGTATTTGTAAGTGTTATATGGAGATTCCAAAGTAAGGTCTTTTGCGGTTAATTCATAAGTATTTTTACCGTTTACATAAGAAAATGTAGAATCTACTTGAAGAGCCATACCTAATTGCAATCTTTTCCACAAAATACCAGATATGATTCTCCTGCTTTGAGTTGTTCTTGCTTCAGCTTCAAGAATAGAAGCCATTGTGATTATATCCTTAAGAGAATGTGTTGAAGTAGCTATCCCAGTTACAGTCTTAATCTTTTCAATAAAATTATTATTCATACTGTTTATAATTGTCTCTGGCTGTATTGTAAGCGACATGAAATATGTATCAGGAAAAAGATAACCTTCTTCCTTCTTAGCCATTAGCAAAAAAGCAGGTTTATCAAAGTTTATTAAATTTTTCTGCATATAATCCGCGATTTGAAATATATTCCAACCTTCAGGAATAGTAAGTTTAGCTACAGGAATATGATATTCACCACTTACCAATCTTGATGCAATATCAAAAGGACCCTCTGCTTTATCCAATAAATAATCTCCTGCTTTTACTTTTTTTTCCCCCCCTAAAACGATAACTGTTGACCGAAATACCAAAGGTGATTTTATTATCTTGGCTTTATAAAGATTGTTAGTGATGTCTTGCAGTGATTCACCATTATCTACTGTGAAAACCTGTCCTAATGGAAAACCTTGTGGAGGTAGATGTAGATATCTATAAAAGGAAAATAACAAAATTAAACTAATAGACAAATACCAGAAATTTTTTTTATTTTGGGGGACATTAAACCATGCAATAAGTTGCAACTTTATTTCTTCGTAACTTCTCATATAGGGAGATTTGCTGGAGCTTCCGATTTTCTAGATTCTATACGGCTAAATGTAGGAGTAGCTGAAACGATTCCTGGGAAGTGATACAAAGTTGCTAGTTCTTCTGTGTTTAGTACGAAATGTGGACTCTTGTATGGCTTATGGAAGTAAGCTCTGCGCTTGTATGCATCCAACAAATATCTTTTTTCAGCATTTCTAGTTTTCTCACTTCTAGTTTTCCATGCAAGAAGGAAGTGACCATATTTTTCAGTAGACCCTCTAGCTGGCTTAAAACCATTCAGTGAAGAATTAAAATGAGTTAGTCCTCCAATGATTCCACCAATATTTGCAGGTGAAAACACTTCTTTAGGAGCAACGTAAACGACTCGAATACCTACATCAAATCCAGCTTTAGAAGTGCTCCTATTTAAAGCGTTAATTGTTTCTCTCTCTACATCGGTCAACTGCCTGTTAGTTCCAGGAATTGGCTTACCATCCTCTCCGACTTCACCTTTTGTACCCTTTATAATCTTAGTTATCTCTTCCTGTGCTGAGTCCTTCCATCTTTTATCAACCATTTTACCAGTTGTTGGATCTTTATCTTCAGCTTTGTGAGAACGGACTAGAATCTGCATACCTACCTGATTTCCTTTTCCTAGGCCTCCAAGAAATTCAATAAGTGGAGTCATTGGATCTATCTTATATTCCTCTTTGGGATTTTTCTCGAGTTCATAATCAATATATGTTTTTATCGGATATGAATCTGGTTTAGTTAGATCAAATTCAGAAGCCCATATTGCGTTAACTTCAGGGTCATATGTCATAGGAAGAGCATAATCCGGCACCTCATATATCTCAATTCCTGGATACTGGGAATAAATGTTTGCTTCAATTGCATTTTTAAAACCTTTTCTTGTCCAAATAAAGAAATGAACTCCACCATCAATTGAAACTATTTCTAAAGAAAACCACGGCCTTACACCACCCTTCCAATATTTCTCATACCAATTGCCCTCTCCAAATCCTTGAGAAAGGCCAGCTATAAAAAACTCAGCTGCTTGTGGAGATTTAAATATTTCCCTCGGCAATTTTACTTCTAATAATACATATGTCTGACTTGCAAAAAAATAGCCTTGAACATATTCAACCCAAAATTCCCAAGCCAGATATGCTAAGAACAAAGGTACAAATAAAAAAGAACTGTAGTACAGAATCTTTAAGATGAGCTGCATATTGCTGCCACTGAAAGATTGAACAAGTGGATCGAACATATACACATTATATAGAATTCAATATAAAAAGGAAATTAATAAAAAGTAAAAACCCCTTTCGGGGTCATACTATATCTATTTATGCAATACTGTATTTACCTTCTTTTGATTTCTTGAAAAACTTAGGATTTTGGAGATTTACCATTATCGTATTTTCTTTTACGTATCTTTCTTTCAATACTTTCTTTATTATCTCCTCTTTTGACATTGGACCATTTTTTTCAATAACTCCGCGAATTACGTCTTTTACTACTCCACTCATATAACCCCATTCAGCAAGAGCATACAGTCCTCGTCCTACAAGAACGAATCTTGGATCTTTGATAAGTTCATTGTGAGTTGTCGCAACATGAGCTTTTTTATCAAATAATTCTGTGATCAATTTTGCAACTTCTCTAAAGTGTATCGGAGACCCGTGACGTCTAATGACTAAGAAAGCATAATCTCGCATTCCTTTGGCATTTATATTAGATGAACCAGTCTTTCCCCATTCTCCCAAAGGGTTCTTATCTATCAATTTTGAAAGAGTCAGCCATCGTTTTGCAACTTCTTGATTTTTGTATTTCTCAGAAACATCCTTGAGATTTTCCAAGAACTTCTCTACCATATCTGATTCTAAAAGTATTTCGTCGTCAGAAAGAGTGTGGTATAGCTCACGAAGAGATGAATGAATCTTTTTTGATAATTCTTTATCAATTGACCATCGGTGTTTGAATTCGTTGTCTTCCTTTTCTCGAATAAAATCTTCACCAACCACCAAGAGAAAATGGATTTGATTCTGAGTAGATTTGTCCTTTGAAATGTATTTTAAAAGTCCTTCTTCAGAAACAGTAGATCCTAGGTCAGCGATGATCTTTCGGAGTTCGTCAAAAACTACTTTTTCTTTAGCGTATTCTTTCGATTTACGAATATTGATAATTGAATAGTTTTCAATTTGTCTTACTCTTTCGCGAGTAATCTTATACTTCTTTCCGATAGCTTCAAGAGTTTGTCGTTTTGTGTCGTTTCCTAATCCGAAACGATTAACAATAACGTCTTGTGAACGATCCCCTAAAACAGAAATAAGTCGCTTTATAACTTGTTTTGGCTTGAATGTGATGGGTGTTTTCTCTGACATGTGTATTATTTGTATCATTATAACATACACAAGTCAAGACTTGACCTAATTAGCGTAATAATTCGATTAAAAAAATACCTAAACAACAAAATTTACTAATCTATTTGGAATATAAATTACTTTTTTAACCTCCTTACCTATAAGCCATTTGTTGACATCTGGCATTTCTTTTGCAATTCGAACTATTTCAGCTTCTTTTTCATCCTTTGGAATTAGCATTTCGGCTCTAACTTTATTATTAATCAAAATTGCGATCTTTACTTCAGCATCAACCATCTTCTTTGGGTCAAATTTAGGCCATTTTTCTAAAACTAGTAGTGACTTATTACCGAGTTTGTTCCAAATTTCTTCGGTAAAATGTGGCGAAAATGGAGATAATATCTTTAAAAATAATTCAAAATCTCTTTGATTTAATGATTCTTTCTTATCCATTTCATTAGATAGAATCATCATGGCCGATACAGCAGTGTTAAAGGCAAAATTTTGGATGTCTTCCGTGACCTTAGCAATAGTTTTATGTAATATTACCTCTAATTTAGGATCAGATTTAGTTTTTTTGGAAACTCTTTCAACCAATTTCCATACACGCTCTATAAATCTTCTTGAACCAATAATATTGTCCGTACTCCAAGGTAGAGACCCTTCAAAAGGCCCCATAAACATCTCATATAGCCTTAAAGTGTCTGCTCCATATGAATTGACTACATCTGTGGGATTAACTACATTTCCCCATCTCTTACTCATTTTTCGTCCATCAATCCCCATGATGAGACCTTGATTTCTCAAAGCCGGAAAAGGCTCTTCAGTTATAGCTATTCCGTAATCTTTCAAAAATTTATGCCAAAAACGAGAGTACAATAAGTGTCCCGTCGCATGCTCAGCTCCTCCAACATACATATCTACATTTTTCCAATACTTAATCGCTTTCTTGTCTGCAATACCTTTTTTATTCTGCGGATCCATGTATCTCAAAAAATACCAGGAAGACCCTGCCCACCCAGGCATAGTGTTTGTTTCTAATCCTTTCTTTGACCAAGAAGCTACTCCTGCAAGAGGTGATTCTCCAGTACCTGTCGGTTTATAAGATTTAACATCTGGTAGTTTTAGAGGAAGACTTTTTTCTGAAACCTCGTGAATGATGCCATTTTTGTCATGATATAACGGTATTGGTTCTCCCCAATATCTCTGTCTAGCAAAAATAGCATCTCTCATTTTATATGTAGTATGGATTCGAGCAAATCCTTTCGATGTGACATGCTTTACCATATCCAATCTTGAATCCGCTGCATTTCTACCTATAAAATTATGAGGTTCTATTAGAATTCCAGTAGAAGCGTCAGTAAAGCAAATTTCAAAGTTTTGAACTTTTCTAGCAAGTTCTTTGTCTGTAGGAAGCATAGTAACTTTGAGTGGAATATTGAATTTTTTAGCAAAAGAGAAGTCTCGCTCATCATGGGCAGAGCATTTTACAATTCCTGTTCCATAGTTAGCTAAAGCAAAACTTGCAACCCATACAGGCAGGTCTTCATTACCCATTGGATTTATTACATATCTACCAGTAAATACACCATCAATTTCTTTATATTCACCTTCTGCAAAACCTTTTCTTCTGTCTACCATTTCTTTGGCTTTTTTTAATACCAAATCCCTATCAGGTAGTCCATCTAAAAGTTCTGGAAGAAGTACGTGATCCGGAGCAATAACATAAAATGTATCCGCGTAACAAGCCTCAAAATGTGCAGTAAATGTTTCTAAAACCATATTCAAGCCCTTCACTTTTGCAGAAAAAATAAGCCCTTCACTTTTTCCTATCCAGTTTTTCTGGATTTCCTTTATATGAGATGACCAATCAAGATCTTCTAGCCCATCCAAAAGTCTGTCTGCATAGGCTGTGATTCTCATAAACCACTGGCGCATATTTTTTTTAACTACAGGAAAACCCCCACGTTCTGAAACAGGTCCTTTTGGACTATCGATAACTTCGTCATTTGCCAATACAGTTCCGAGCTGAGGACACCAGTTAACTTCGCTGAAACCTTCGTACGCTAGACGATATTTCATCAAAACGTCCTGTTTTTCCTTTGAAGTCTTAGACTTCCAGTCAGATGAAGTAAAACTTTGGTTATTTTCTGTAACAGCTAGGATGCCAGTACTTCCAGACTTTTCAAATTTCTTAATAAGTTCTGTTATTGGTTCTGCTTTATTAGTTTTTTTGTTGTACCAAGAATTATATATTTTGAGGAATATCCACTGTGTCCATCTGTAGAAGTTAGGATCATCAGTGCTTATTTTCCTGTCCCAATCATAGGTAAACCCAATGATGGAGAGTTGCTTTTCGAATGTTTTCCCATTTATTTCTACTGCTTTTCTTGGATGGATATTATGCTCAAGAGCGTATTGCTCAGCAGGTAGTCCAAAAGCATCATAGCCCATAGGGTGCAGAACATTGAAACCCTGCATAAGTTTCATTCGAGCTAAAACATCTGACCCGATATAGCCTTTAGGATGACCTACATGAAGTCCTGCTCCAGACAAGTATGGGATCATGTCTAGAATATAATATTTTTTCTTTTTAGAATTGTTCGAAGTTTTATAGGCCTTTTTCTTGGTCCAAATAGCCTGCCACTTCTTTTCTATTTCGAGGTGGTTATAATCTTTCATAATTATCAATAGTACCTAAAAAACTGAGCTGTTGCAAAAACACTCCGATTTGTCGGAGTGTTTAAGAAAATCATTAAAACCCTGGAAATCCTGATTTGTTTGTGGGCTCACCCCTCATAGCCTGACTCACCTTCCCATTGAAACAAAAATGACCGGCTGGATGTGACCAATCAAGAATACCATTACCACCTGGATAAGCAGGAGCTATCATGTAAGGTTTATTATTAATTTCATCTGCTTTAGAACTTTTATTGAATTCCGCACAAAGTTCATAAGTATTATTAGAATCAATTTTGTATTCGTAAGGTTTTTTTGTTTGAGGATCAGCAAAATTCGGCAAACTGAACCCGTTACTCATAACACCAAAACTTTGAGGTAATGTTCCAGTATTGTAATAATAACTATTTAATTGATTTGATATGTTTTGTAAATCACTAACTTTTTGTAAATCATATTTATATAATTGCTGAGTACGAGGAGACCCTAAAACCGAAAAGCCCCATGCAATAGAACCTATAACTATTACACCAGCAACAATTCTCCATATCTTTCTAGATTTGGATGTAAGAGTTCCCCTTATATCTGACAGATAGTAACCAAATATCGCAGAAGAAATCACAAGAAGAACAAGAACTTTCAATAAGAATCCAGCTCCTAGCTCTTGACCATCAATAAAGTAATACAAAACAGTAATAAGATCTCCTGCCAATACAAGACCTGCTATAAAGAGTGTTAGATATGTAAGCCATCTGTGAATTCCGATTGTCTGCTTTTCTGGTTCAACTATATATGATCTCTCCAATAGCCACATAAGAAGAATGAAGATAGGGAAAAAAATGATGAGTGTCGCTACAGGAAAGCTTATAGACTGACTACCTAGATAGTTGTAACTGTTTATTTGAGGAAATTTCGTATTGATAACGGTAAAAAGTAAGTTAACTAAACTATAAACTAGTGTATATAGAGCTATTATCGAACCTATATTCAGAAAGAAATCCTTAGCGTTCAATTTTTTATTTGAATCCATATTATTTGAATTATTATTAATAACTACAGAAATTATAAGCACTATAAAGATAACTATTGCTATTGGTATGATCATTATTAACCCCATAATAATATTATACCATCTATTTACTTATCCCAGAAGTTTTCAAATTTTACTGAAATAACTCCATAAACTTCATTGGATCTACTGAAATATTATTTATTCGTACTGAAAGATGGAGATGCGGAGCTGTAACATAACCCGTTTGACCTGAAAGACCTATAACTTGTCCCTTAGTTACTAAATCGCCTTCTTTTATATTAATTTCCGAAAGATGAAGATAAAAAGTCATAACTCCTAGCCCGTGATCTATAACAATATGTTTTCCATAATTTCTACCAACACTTGCAACTAGAACAACACCATCATTCATTGCATGAACTTCTGTACCTATTTTGGCACGAAAATCCGTACCTTTATGTGTCATAGTATAGCCTCCAGTTTTCCGAGAATATCCGAATGGATCAGTAACAATTGGATTATCTAGTGGAAATATAAATTTATCCTTCCATAATATCGTTGGACTTGTAGAAAGTTTATTTAATACAGCATTCTCTTGTGCAAGAGATGTAACTAAACTCTTTTGACTTGCTACTGTGTTACCTCCAAGCTTTTTTGGGATACTAAAAACTTGTTCAGCCTTTTCCCTTTCTTGTATTTTAAGAGTTCTCTCTATTTTATCTCCATTTTTAAGTATAAAAGATATTAAATAATCTCCTGGTTTTTTGACAATATCAATTCCAGCCAATGCAGAAACTTTATTATTATAAACAAACAGTTTCAAAATATTACCATCAAATGTAGCTGTATCAATTTCAGAAAGGTCTATGTTATCTATTGTTATCATTACAGGCTCACCTTGCAGAGGTTTTTCAGGGATAAACGAAATATTATTACTTGTAGAATAAACAACACCAATAGGTACAGCTACACATAAAAAAAGAGCTATAAAAATAAATTTCTTCATAACTCTATTATACACTATATTATTAGAATTAAATTAAATTTTAAAACCAAAGTCCAACAAAGAAGTTCGTCAAATTCGAAATTCTATAACATCTCCGTCTTTAACAATGTACTCCTTTCCTTCAGTTCGAACTTTTCCATTTTCTCGCGCTGTTGCGTATGAGCCAGCAGAAAGGAGGTCTTCGCAATGAACTACTTCTGCACGAATAAACTTATCTTTAAAATCGGTATGGATGGCTTGTCCTGCAACAGGAGCAGTAGAGTCTCTCAAAACAGTCCAAGCTCTTGTCTCATCTTCTCCTGTAGTAAAATAAGTTATCAAGTTTAATAACGCGTATCCAGCTTTGATAAGTTTATCTATTCCATCATCCTTTCCTCCCAACTCTGTTCGAAACATTTCCTTCTCATCCCCTTCTAGATCCTTCAACTCATTTTCGATTCCAGCATCAATAACCACGTACTGGCTTTTTGATTCAGTAAAAAAATTTAAAAGTTTTTCAAAGCGTGGGTCTTTCATATCATCTAGATTTTTTCCACCGGCTTTTTTATTCAAAGCATACATAATGGGCTTTGAAGTCAGCAAATTAAGTTGTTTAAGAACTATTTTTTCTTTTTCATCCAAAACTAAAGTATTTACCATCTTTCCTTCTTTCAAATATGCGTCTGCTTTTATCAAGATTTCATTTTCGAAAATTGCCTCTTTTTTTCCAGCTTTCACATCCTTCTGTAGATTTGAAAGTCTTTTTGTGACTGTATCCGTATCAACAAGAATAAGTTCAAAATTAATTACTTCAATATCTGAAACGGGATCAACTCCACCGTGGACATGTATTATCTTATCGTCTTCAAAAATTCTAACTACTTCAACTATTGCATCAACTTCACGAATATTGGATAAGAATTTATTTCCCAAACCTTCTCCTTCACTAGCGCCTTTCACTAGTCCAGCAATGTCGACAAATTCTACAACTGCAGGAATTGTTTTAGCAGATTTAGAAAAAGTTGAAAGTTTCCACAGTCTTTCATCAGGCACAGGTACGATTCCAACTGATGGATCAATGGTACAGAATGGATAATTCTCCGCTGGAACGGATTTTTTTGTGAGAGCATTAAAAAGCGTAGATTTTCCTACGTTAGGTAAGCCAACAATTCCCAGTGATAATGACATAAGCTAAAGATAGCCGAAAAAGAATAAGAAGTAAATCTTTCATTTATTATTCTTTTGAAGATCCATATTTATTCTATACTATCTCTATATTCCAATCCTCTACTTCATTGTGAAGTAGTGATGGAAGATTTTCGCCTTTTATAATTACACTATTAAATATCTGCCTCATCCATTTTTCCGCATTTTTTGGGTTAGTTTTTTGAGCTTCTACTTTCTTTGGATCAAGTACAGAATTAAATGCATCAAAAAATACTTGTTCTAGAATTGCTTTATCACCACTATCTAATCCTGCTCGTTTCCCAGCTTTTATTAATATTTTCAAACCATAACACACGTCACGCATATCTTTAAGATGACTACGTCTTACCTCACTATATTTATTTAAATTATCTTTATCCTCTTCTTCCTGCCATGGTGATATGGTTCCCACATCCGCAATTTCAGCAGCCAGACTAACATTTGCAGAATGTAAATACCCGTGATCGTGACCAATATTTAACAATATAGCCATATTTTCAGCCATCCTCTTAAAAAATTCTTTGAAATAAATCTGCTCTTTAGCAGGGTCTCCTAACATAATTTCAGGCAACAATAAGTCTTTGTCTCTTGTTTCTTGATTAAAAACATCGAATGCTTTTCTAAATAATTCTAAGCGACGTTGTTCTGATTGATTAGCTTCAGCAATACGATTATTCATCTTAAGCAACCTTACAACTTCATAAGGTGTATAGTCCTTACGTGGAGAAATAATTTTTTTCTCCCGTAACTCATCAACTGTCATCATTTTACCTTTGAAAGGGATTCGTTTTAATTCAGCCATTCCCCAATATAACTCTGTGCGTAGTCCAAGTGCCAACAACTTCTCTGATTTCTCAATAAGTGTACCTCCTTCAGCTTCTTCCTTAGATATAAGCCCTAAAACCTTATAACCTTGGTCGTTTACTCCCTCCTTATCTTTTACAGTCCAAGAATCATATTCCTCAATATTTAAACCTTTTGCTGTAGGTTTCATATAACCAATACCCTTTGTACTAACCCCATAAAAATATTCCACATGAGGTAGGTTTCCTGGAGCATTTATTTCAATACTACTATGAACATTATCATCATTAATAGCTCGCCAATGAGGAGCTTCCACTATTTTTGTTTCTGTTCCCATACTAGGACTAATAAATACTATGAAGTCAGTTAATTTACGATCTGATACAACACCTTCATTTTTTTTTACTATAATGAAATCATCATCCTCTTTCAGGGATAAAAACTTTTCAGGTTTTGATTCTATGCCCTCTATCTCCCGGCCAGAAAAATTATCTAATTCTTTAAGTGTCGGTTTAATATTTTCTTGTAGAAATTCTATTCCTTGTTTCATGATTTTGTTTCCCAGTCACCGTGCCAATGTTCATTCCCATTAGCATCAATCTCCCATATAACTACAGTAGCAGTGTGACTATCTGGACTATGAACATTATATCCATTAAAATTTGTTTCTGCAGTATTTTTTAGAGCTACTTTTTTACAATCAACAAATCTTTTTCTATAAACATCGTTTACACCTTGTCGATTGGTAGAAGCGCTTCCTCTACGATCCATTGGTATTGTTACCATTTGACGTAACTTTACAGCAGGAAGACTTTTATTATTTTTAATCCTATCTGTCCTAACACGTTTTGCGGTTTCAATGGCTTCTTTTAATACATTTACAATAAATGTATCTGAGTCAACTGATTGAACAAAATTTTCAGATGGATTATTTGCTCTAACTACTAAAACAGGGGTATCATCAAGTTTTTCTGCCTGAATAGCCAAAACTGAACCTCTCAATTCCTCATTTGGTTTGCCTTTATTAGTAACATATATCCATGATCGGAGATTAGGAAACTGACCTTTTGCCATTGAATCATGTTGAGAGGTGTGACAAGAATCTCCTAAATCTCCTGAATAAATATGAAGAAGACCAGAAACAGGCATCATTGTGACAGGAACTTCCTTTGTTGTTTTTCCTGAATACACTCCTAAAATTTTATCTAATTTATTTTTTAGTATAGTTATTGGCATATATCCCGTCTGCTTATCTAATTGTTGTTGCCAAACTAAATTAAGTTTCTCAAGTAATTCTGGAGAAAAAGCGGGATGTTCTGTGTGTTTTGAATCTTGTAAATGATGAAGATAATGTTCCTCTATATAATCTTTCGATATTTTATGAACCAAATATACACTATCAGATGTTGCTACATCTATATCATTAATATTGACCAATAACTCTCTTACTAGTTGTTTATAACCTTGATTCATCACGTAATCACGCATATGGATAGCTGAAAGATCTCGTATAACTTTCTGCAAAGAAACTTTGCCATCAAGTTTATTAAGTGATTCTAAAACTACTACATAATCCTCCATTTTATGAGGGGAACTATCTAACAAATTAAGGATTTTATCAATTTCTTTGATAACATCATTCAATACATTTGCTTGACGCTCTATACCCTGTCTACCTTTTGGATTTTGAAGAGCTTTTAACTTTTTAATTAGTCCTTGTTTTATTTTAGGATCTTTTTCAATATCAACTACTTTTTGTATTTCATCAGGTGAATTAGAAAGTAACTCTTTAATTTTAGTTTCTTCCTCAGAAAGATCTTCCATTACACCGTCAAGATACCCTACAAAACCATTGTTCGCAGCTGCTTCCCACGATTGAATTAATGGCAAATAAGCATCAGTGACTTCTTGACTGGATAATAATTCAACGA
This sequence comes from Patescibacteria group bacterium, assembly GCA_013816135.1. Lineage (GTDB taxonomy): Bacteria > Patescibacteriota > Minisyncoccia > Phycocordibacterales > DATDWN01 > C7867-006. Next base: position 35,352 of record JACDEV010000004.1, read on the forward strand.
CTTGTTCAGTTTGATCTCTTGGAACTTCAACTTTATGTTTAAGTAGTGGAACCTTTATAGTGGTTTCTTTAAAACCAGCAGGTAGCTCACCTAATGATGGGTCTCTTTCAATTGTGTTATTCCATTTATGAATTATAACTGGCAAACTATCATCTCTCTCAAACTGACTGGAACCTTTAATCCTATTAAATAATTCTAATCCAAGTTCTGTTGTAAGACCATCTGGTATTTTATCTGTAAGGAGGTCTGAACGTATCCCTTTAAGGGCAGAACTTAATTCATTAAATAACTCCAGAGAGTCTTTAAACCTCCATGTTTCATCTTTACGATGAGTTTTGATACCAAATTCTGTACATAATTTTAGAGTATCTTGAGAAAGACGATCTAGGTCTCTATTTCTCTGACAATCAATATACACTTTAAATATTTCGGGTATATTATTCATACCCATGATCTCAATAAAGGAGACTATTAGTTCAGCATCCTCTTCCTTATCTAATGAAATTAAACCCAATTTAAGTCCATTTCTAATAAACGGTTTAAATTCATTTACCCATGGATCATTATCTACATTACTGACTATGCCTTGTAATTTTTCTAGTCTAGAAAACGCAGATATCCACGGATCATCTAAAACAGTTTTTTTTAATAAAACTATCGTCTCATTGTTTTGTGATTCTGCATTTATAAATTTTACAATACTAACAACTTTTCTGGGATCTTCCGATATATAACGGCGAATTAACCTTGTCACGTCTTCAGAGTTAAAACTAAGTTCGAGCTCCTTCATTTTTTCACTAGCAAGAGTAAATAAAGTTTTATCTCCTTTATCAATTGAAGAGATAAGGATCTCACTGCAGACACTAGACATTACCTCTGGACTAGGTAAAATTTCTTCTAATTCGAAAATTTGAGACAACCTACCAATCTGCCTTAGCTTCCTTATTGCATAAGCAGATATTATATTCATATCTACTTGATCAAAACTAGGTTTAATTTTTGTTACTTCCTCGAATTTTTTAATTTTTGTAATTACTGAATCAAAAGAATATGGATCAAAATTAGTAAGCCAAGTTAGATATAACTGCATAATTTCTGATTCATTTTCTTTGTAGTGGTACTTCAAGAGTTCGTCGCTAATCATGACGACCTCTTTGCCACACCCTGGACAAATTCCTTTGTGTGTCGATTTAAGTCTCATTTTTTCTCCACAGGAAACAATAGAATATTTCTAGCTATTGGTCAATGACTTAATAATTTAAAAGGCATCTGCGACGAATCGCAAATGCCCTTTTTATTACCCTTGTGCAATATTTTTTAAGCCATACCTATAGGTGTCCGATTCCCATTTAATCGTTCGAGCCATTCGGCAACCTACAGATGTCCACCTGTTAAAGCGCTTTGACATGAACATATATAGTTCACTTTTTGGTCCAGATGTTTCCAATGACAAAGTATTGTAGAAAGAAGCGCCAATCTGTTCAAAGTACTCATGATTGTGTCGACCACGATGAGAAGACTGATCGCGCAAGAAGCCTGCATGAAGAATAATCTGAGATGCACCTATTTCAAGCCGTTGTAATCTGACACGTCTTGGTAAAGTGTTCTCTTCATATTCTACTAAGACATATTTTTCAAATACATCGGCAAGAGTTGGTTCAAGTCTCTCATAACCAGCAGTATTACTCGTAGAAACCAGAGCCCAGTGAGCATGAATAGAAGCTACGTATTTCAAATGCTCTTCTGTTGTTCCTGATGGCAGAACTTCATTCGCCAAGGAAGAGGCAAAGAATCGGATCGTCGCTTCATTGCCAGATTCAAGCAAGTCAGCCAGACAACTCATCACAAGCCCCCTTTGTTTGTTCTAAATTCAGTATAAAGAATAGAACAAAATAAGCAAATCAATAGACACGTGCACCCCAATCTTCAAATTTTGAAACCCATTTTGCACGATTTAAAGGTGAAATTTTTTTCATTGGACCAACTTTTTTCATCCTAGTATAAAAACCTGCAAACCAAAGTATTCCATCCTGTATCTCGTTGGTGTTGTCTCCAAATAGAAATCTAGCAAGTAGTGGGGCAGAATCAGAAGTAACAAACACTCTAGCAGTCCTACCTTTTAATAATCTTTGCCACCCAATACCACTTGGCAAGAATTTATAAGCGAAACCTGGAAGCCACATCCTATCGAACAAGCCTTTAAGTAAAGCTGGCATAGTAGACCACCAAGATGGATAAATAATAACAAAATGATCACACCACCTGATATCCTCTTGAAGTTTTTTCAAATCTGGTTCGAGTTCTTGTATAACTTTGTAACCATGATGAAGGATAGGGTCAAACTTCATATCTCCTATATTTACTCGTCTTACTTCGTGACCCACTAGCATTGCACCTTTTGCATAGCTATCTGCAAACTCGCAGCACATACTTTCTGTGTCTGGATGACCTAAAAGAACTAAAATTTTATGTGTTTTCATTAAAAATTACATCAAGCTTTTCAAAGCTGATTCATGACGTTTCATCACTTCCATACTGGCATCCATCTCGCTTTTGCCTTTTTTTATTTCTTCTTGAACTTCCAGAGCAATAGTTTGGAAAAAATCAGGATGTTTTTCAATCATATTAAACAACTTGTCTTGGTCTGCCTGAGGCACACCTTTTAATTTAGAAGCCATCATTTTTCTCATCAGAAAAGATTTCATTGACATGTATAAATATTAACAGTTACAAGGAACTCCGTCTACTTCAGTCCTGGAAAAATGTGCTATTATTTAATATATGAATTCAGTAAAGAGTCCCTTTCCGAAAAAAAGTAAAAAAAATATTTCTTTTTTTCAGGGAATGAAGTCACTTATAATAATTTTTCTACTTTCTGTATCTCTCCTTATTGGCACCATGATACATTACGGTTTAGATCCATCTATATTGGCTTCCTTAGCATTTTATGAAGCATTAGCAAATCCTTCAGTAAGAATAATCAGAGTACAAGAAGGCCTACGAAAGGAGCAGATTGCGGAACTTATGGCAGACAAATTAGGTTGGACAGACATCCAAAAAGTTGAATTTGAGAATGCTCATCTAGCTTTGAACCGTAACGATTTAGAGGGTCACTACTTTCCAAAGACTTATATTATATCAAAAGATGAAAACCCAGTTCAGGTTAGTACAACAATGTTCCATGAATTTTCAAAACAAACTAAAAATATTAGCAAATCAAAGACTCAACAGATTATAAATCAAGACACAGCTCTTACTATCGCTTCTATTATCCAACGTGAAGCTGCTGGTAAGAGTGATATGAACCTTATTTCAGGAATTATCTGGAATAGGATATTTAAAGGTATGAAACTCCAGTTAGATGCTACTTTGCAATATGCCAAGGGATCGGAAGAGGACGGTTGGTGGAAGGTTGTGAAATCAAAAGATAAAAATATTGACTCCCCTTACAATACGTATACTAATCTTGGTCTTCCTCCAACAGCAATCTCTAACCCCGGACTTGCTGCAATCGAAGCTGCCTACAAACCAGAGAAAACTTCTTGCCTTTTCTACCTACACGACAAAAACCGAAACATCCATTGTTCAAAAACATATGAAGGTCATGTAAGAAATATTGAGAGATATCTTAAATAGTACGAGCGAGGAATCCTATAAGCAAGATACCTAGGAAGTTAAAAGAAAAAGAAATAATTATAAATAAAGATGTCTTCATCTTTGTTATACCTAATAGACTTATTCCGACCTCATCTGGAATTGGAGAAGCGATTATCAAACCACCGACAAGAAACGACATCCAACGAAAAAGTCTAAGTCGAAAAAGCGCTCTGGTCCTTTTACCGATTTTTCTATGAGACACAAGCTCCAATATATGTTCTGAAAATTTATCTTTAACAAAACGAAATATCAAAAGGTCCCCCAGGAGTGCTCCAAGGGCTCCAAAAAAAGCTGTCGTAACTATAGAATTAAATTGACTTATCTTACCTAATGTAACTATAGCTGGTGCTGTTGTAAAAACAGAGGTAAAAAATATTCCAGCGATAAAACTTCCTATGAACTTATAACCTTGTGCTGAATCAAGTACAGCTTGGAGAGTGCTACTTTTGACCAAAAGTATCGCCATCAGAATGCTAAATATAATTATAACAATATCGTGGTAAATGAAATTACTTTCATTTATATCATTCAATTCTAGCTCGTTTTTTTTCATTGATATCATTATAACCTATAAACAAAATAGGAATACAATTTTCATTATATTCCTATTTCCCTATTTCATTAGGGCTAACGTATTCACCCAACATATACCCGATTAAAAAAACAAGAAAACCCATAGTTAGAACAATGAGGGTGCGAAACCACCAATCACTCCTGCCGTTCGTGTTAATATAGAACGGCTTTGTAAAAGCTCCGAAGAAGATAGTTAATAAAGTTACACCAAGTAACATTCTCGATCTCCTATATAATTTTTAAGTTTAGGTTTTTCCATTAGTAAAATAACTCATATTTTGATAAAAGTAAAGTCTCCTAGAGAAACAAAAGGTCTCGATTGAGGTCTTCTGAGTCGCTACCTTTAGTCTTTATTTTTTTAGCATTGTGACTTGAAGCAAGATGGATAACTCGCTTACCGAACTTCTTTTCCAAAGAATCAATTTGCTTGTGTATGGTTTCAAACTTATTTGTTGTAATCATCCCTCCAAATAAGTCTCCTTGCTTTACTTCTTCCGGAACTAATTCATACAGACTTACCCCAGTTGCTCGATAAAATGTATTTTTCCTGTAAATATTATTAAAATATTTTCTAGCCAAAACTATAAGCCCTTCTGGAGTGTTGGTTGGAGCTTCTAACACCACTTCAAAACTATAGTATCTAAACTCCTGTGATTTTAGAAAAAATGATATTTTCTTTGGAACCAAGTTATAATGTCTGACTTTCCTACAGGCTTCCTCTAGATGTTTCGAAATCTGTGATAACAAGAAAACTGAATCGTTTGTCGGAGGATAAAATGTCCTTGTCTTTTGAACCGACGAATAAGTTGTTTTACGTTCTGGGTCTACTTTTAAAATAGACACGCCATTCAACTCATACCATATCACTTGGTAGGGTTTTGAAAGATTTCCCTTTATCCAAGGAAGACTTTTATCAGCAAACTCACCTGCTGTATTTATTTTCCAAAGTTTAAGAAACTCCGAAGTTCTCCTCCCTATTCCCCAAATCTTTTCTATTGGAGTCTTGGATAAAAAATCTTTTATGCTCGGTATTTCTATTACCGTCAAACCATCTGGCTTTTCCCATTTAGAGGCCACCTTGGAAAGACATTTAGTTGGACCTAGTCCAATGGATATAGAAAGTTTCAATTCATTATTTATTTCTAATTTTATACGTTCTGCAATTTCTCTATAGCTCATCTTGAGCGGTTTATCCAAACCCGTAAGCTCCGCAAAACATTCATCTATACTGTATTCCTCTACCTCGTCTGCATAACGGCGCACAATATCGAACATTTTTGTAGAGTACTCTTCGTAAGACTTATAATCCCCAGGCAAAATAAGGACTTTTGGAAATTCTTTTTTTAGTTTAAATATGGGAAATCCGCGAGTTATACCCATAGCTTTTGCCTCATATGATAAAGCAGTTACGATTCCTCGCTCTTCACCTGTTACTACAGGTAATCCTAGGAGTTTTGGATTCTTAGCTATTTCAACTCCTACAAAAAAAGCATCTCCATCCATGTGAAGAATTACTCTAGGTCTTTTTGGAATAGTTTTTTTCACCTACATATTATAAGTGAACTATAGTTCACTGGAAAGCCGTGTATGATTATAAAAAAACCGCCCAAGGTAGAGACGAGCTCTACCTTGGGTCGGATGTTCACAGAATCTACTTCATTAGCGCTTCGAGTTGTGCGAGAAGAGCACCTGCCTGTTTCACTTGCTCCAATTTCAAGTGGAGCTCAGTAAGTCTTTCTTCGTGCTCTTGCTTCAGCCGAGTGAACTCTTCTTCACCTCGGATGATATCCCCCTCGATCTGGTCTTTACTTTCGACCAGACGCCGTGCTCGCACCAAGGGATCAGAGGACTCAGAAGGTAAAGACCCAGCAAGGGCAAGCATTTTCTCTGTGGCTTTGTAAGAACCAGCATTCTTGCTACCTTCCGAGACAAACGGCTCAATCCATCCCTCTTTGATCAACTCGTGGGCGGACATTTTGATTCCAAACTCACGACGGAGGGCGCTGACCTCGTATTTGGTCAATCGTTCCTCTTTCTTGCTAAGAGATTCCGATATAAACTTCTTAGCAAAGACTTCCATCACGGTAATCATACTTGGCTTCTCCACCGGCGCTTCTGTCGCCGGAATGATTTGTTCAACTACTTCCACCATTTCTTGATCAAGCAACTGAGATTCAGAAACTTTACTTACCTCTGCCGGAGGTGTAGGAACAGGCTTTCGTTCCGGTGTTGCGTTCCTGAGAACATTTGGCAGAGTTTGAACACCTAGGCAAGTAAACAAAATTCTCTTTATCTCACCATTGGAAACCACAATTGGGAATGTCTCTCTGAGAACTCGTACTCTCTCAAAGTCATCATGACCGATGAATTTGGTCAAAATGACCAGACCCACCTTTCCACCTAGGTCAGATTGGATTTTATGGCGAAAAATTATTCTTCCATTATCCATTAACTGCCTGGTGTACTTATTGTGGTTCGAGTCCCTCCAACCAAGCACCGCAATTCTCTGCCCTTGTCGAAGAACATCTTTGATCTTCTCCACAAGAGCTACCCGTTGTCCATCTATCACACATTCTCCTTTCTGAAAGTTCTTTATATTATTTATCATAAAAACTTAAGCATGTCAAATTTATTTCTTTTCATAGTAAAAAAAGGCCCAAGGCCTTTTTTTACTGCAAAGTATATTTAAGATGACAAAATAAAAAGTCCCTACATATCAAGTTCACCCGTAAGATCATCTATGCTCGTAAACTCTCTATTAGGGAGTCCATTGATCATAGTCATAGCCTCACTTGGTGCTTTCTTGTCTTTGATGAATTGCATTAAACCTTGCTTATTGATAGGAAATTTTATTCCCTTCAACATGCTTTGTATATCCATTGTTTGTTTTGTATTTGTTTCCATATGGTGTGTGGTTAATTAATAATTGAAACCCCACACTAAGAATTATACGTTTTTAAAATGAAGGCCAAATGAAGATAAAAATCAAAAAATATCTCGAAAGTTAAGCTTAGAACTTAGCTGATATTCGATTCCGATAAATAGTAAGAGTTAGTACACAAAGAAGTACGGAATAGTTTATTAACATAAACCAAGGTTCGCTCCATGGAACACCGTAAGGAAAATGATAATTAGAAATAGGCCAAAGAAAAGGTGTTGGATAGAATTTGAGGCTATGTGTGGGTATATCGATAAGGATATGAAGCATCCAGCCAAGAAGCTCCAAACGCGGTCGTTTATAATAAAGCCAAACTAATACGAATACCAAAGCAAAAATAACCAAACTATGACTGTAGTGATAAAGAATATTAGCAAGCTCTCCAGGTCCCCCATGCTCATGAAATTGAATTTTGAAAGATACTCCATTTTGAAGTCCTGCAATAAATAAAGCGAACGGAATACTAAAAGCAAATAGATCAGGGAAAATCCCCCAAAAGGCAGACCAATATATAGAAATTCTATTACGTTTCTCCTTAAGGCGTTTTTCATTTAATTCCTTAGCCGCAATCGAAGTCCAGATAGCATGAGCAAATATATCCATAAATAAATTATAACATCTTTAGAATTATAAAATTATTATGTAGTCTCTCTACATGACAACTTCATATAAATATGTTAAAGTTATAAACGGAAAGGAGGTGAAGATCATGAAACTGACAGAAGAAAGAAAAGGAGAACTTGCTCTGCTCTTTCTCAAAACCAGATTCAAAAACGATGGCATTCGTCTGAAACCCGACATGCGGCGACAGATTGGAAATGATGCAGCTAAAATCGGCATCAAAGCCGAAGAAGCTGTTGCTTTCGTGGAAGAACTGGTGCGAGAAATGGTGGAAGAAATTTTTCCAGCCACTGCGACCTCTCACGTAAACCTCGACAACACCTAGAAAGCCAGAGTGAACCTTAGGTTCCTAAAGGGGTAATTTCAACTCTCTCAGTTTATTTGAGATTAGTTGGAGAATAAGAACCCAGCTCCGCTTTCTAGAACTGCTCCCACGGCCTGTTTACAGGTCGTGGGTTTTTTATTATAAAAAATATTTATCTTCATTCAGTAACTTTATTAGTGCCAAAACAATAGCTTGGGACAATAGAGCTTCTCTTTTTATTAATTCTTTTGAGAAATAATTAAGAGGATCTTTATCTGTACTATTAGAAAGTCTTTGTGCAATTATTCCAATATCAGTATTGTTTACTCTAACCTCTTTAACCATCCATTCTGGTATAAAATAGCCTGAACTGTAAGCGATTGATTCTTTACCTTCCTTTGAAATAACATGAACGCAAGCAATATCAAAATGACTTCCTTCAATTGGAATAAGCCCACTTTCCACTGCTACTGCAATATCTGGATCAAAAGCCTCTTTGCATTGCATTACCCGGTTATGAGCACCTTTTGATGTTTCCAGGTATCCAAATGGCTGTTCTGCTACTCCAGAACTTGTCTTACCAAATAAAATCTCTGCATCTATATTAAGTACACTAAGAGCATCTTTTAATGCTCTAATTTTTAGTTCACTTGCAGTAGCAATTGCTATTTTCATTTGTTTAAAATTATTTTGCTATCAGACTAAAATCCAAAAGTAGTGGAGAATGATCGGAAACCTCGTCTATCATTACTTCAAATTTATTCACAATAATATCTGGAGAAGTGAAAACGTAATCAGCAAATTTCTCATCCTTTTTATATAAGCTTGTTCTAGTCGAAGTAACTTCATTTATCTTCACTTGATCATTTAGTCCCTCACTAACAATATTTAAACTTTCAGTGTCGGGACGCAAGTTGAAATCCCCACAAAGAATTTTAGGAGTGGTGATACTGTCCATGAATTCCTTTATCCTTTTTGATTGATTAATCCGGTCAGGAGTATCAGTCTTCCCATTTCCATTCCATAAGCCATGGACGTTAACTACAGTGCAAACATTATCTTCAATTTCAAACTTCAACCATTGCAAAATTCTGGAATGTTTACCATCAATAATTCCTTCTTCGCTTCTATTTGGATGGATTGTTATTTCTCCTTCTTCCAAAACATCATATTTTTTATGAATAAACATTCCTATACCGTACACACCCTCTACGCATGGACGGAAAAAAGCATTGTGTTCCGGTAACAAACTCTCTTTTATTTCTGTAAAAATGTCGTGGTGGCTATCAGGATATTGCTTACCCAATTTATCGACTGCCTTTTCATATAATTCTTGCATACAGAAAATATCTATATTTTGGTTTCTTTTTATAAACTCTCTAAATGGGTCTTTAATCCTAGCTCCCCATGTGTTTAGTGTGATTAGCTTCATTTATTTAAAAATTCTCTTAATTTCTCTACTGCAATCTTCCTCATGCTTATTTTATTCTTTTCTTCAGCGCTCATCTCTCCAAAGGTCTCAGAATAACCTTCAGGTTGAAATATCGGATCCCAGCCAAATCCTTCTCCTCGGGGAGATACAATAGTTCCTCTTATACTTCCTTCAAAAAAACTAATATTTTTATTTGAATCTGAGAATCCGATTATAACCTTTGCTTCAGCTTTGAAATTTCCGAAGCTTTCTGCAAGTCTGTGCAAACCCAGGTTACCTATAGTTTTCATAAACCATTTAATAAGTGGGCCAGGTAAACCATTGAGGGCTTCTAAATACAGAGAATTATCTTCTACAATAAATTCACCTGCATGATGCTTTTGAGCCTCAATCAGTTTTGCTTTAATTATTTTATTAGCATCAATATCCTGAATTTCTGGAATATCAATATCCAACCCTTCTACATTTCCAAGGATGCTTTGAACTTCAACCAACTTACCTTTGTTACCTGTTATAAAATATAGTGCCATATTGCCCCAACTCTATCATAAATTTTTGCTAGAAAAAAGAGGATTATTTTCGTTCAATACTACCCTTTCCTAAAAAGGAATTAATGATCATCTCTATCTTTAATTTCAAATCTAATATAGAACTGTTGTTTTCAACGACAAGATCAAATAAATTTTTATCCAGTTGATTTTCAAAGTGAGAATCATCATATTTAGATTTCAACCACCCTCTTTTAATTTTCTCTTCATCCGAAGACTTTATACAAATAGAAAAACAATCAAATCTACTTTTGAGCTCAATTAAATCATATTTTGATCTTACATCGCTAATAATTACAAAATCTAGTTCTAATTTATTTTCTAATTCGTTCAAAAAAATTTGAAAATTTTCTTCCTCTGAATGTTCCAAAACATATTTACTAAAATCTTCTCTGTATGATTCTTTGTATAATCTATCATTTAAAAACTTACCTAAGTCTAAATTACGTTCCATGCAATATTCAGTTTTTAGATGCTGAGCAGTACTCACTAAATCAACTCTACAACCTTTTTCAATTAGTAAGTCCTTCAATAATATGGCAAAAGTGTCCTTTCCAGAGTATCTTTTACCTGCTATTAGAATTAGTTTTGTATTCGAAAAATTTGGTTTTTTCATCAATTTAAATGTATCATATAAAAGCTCTACCATGTCTGCCAAAAAGAAAATTATTATTTTCAGCGTTCCATTTAGCGGACACTTGAACGTACTCAAAGATTTCATTAAAGAACATGGTAATTCCTTTGATTTTAAGCTAGTTATTACAGGGTGGAGCAATATTTCAGCTAATCTAGACTCCCTAGAGACAGAAACTACGATAATTCAGAATAGTGAGCTTCATGAGACTGATCCCGCATTATGGACATTTCCAAGATTAGTAAATCAACTTGAGGAGTGTCTTAAGATCGCTCGATCATTTAAACCTGATATAGTTTTGTATGATTTCTTTTCGATAGAGGGGTACTTCGTCGGAAAAATCTTAGGCATACCTTATTGGTCTTCTATACCTGCTTTAATGGGGCCTTTCGAAAATAGAGAATATCTAAGCAATAAATTTTTTATTCCCATAAATCAGGAATCGATAAAAACAATATCTAAAAAATTCAACGTAGAAATTAATGAAGATGAAATAGAAATGATTTCTGACGGCTTTCACTTTCCTGGTCAAGTTAACATCGTTTGGTCATACAAAAGCATTACACCTGAAAATTTTAAGAAAAATAGGAAAGATGTACCTTATATTTTTGTCGGAAATTTAAAAGAAAACTATAAATCTCTCAGAACAATTAAAGTTAAAAATAATCCAAAAATATATTTCTCGCTTGGAACAGTAATAATGAATAATCTCTGGAGCCAACAGGAAGATACGAAGAAAAAACTGATTGATTTCATAACTTACCTGGCAGATCTATGGAAAGATCGTCCCTGGAATATAGTATTTATTACTCAAGGTAAAAATATTATTGAAACAACACCTAAAAACTGGACAATGTTCACCACAGCAGATCAGATTGTAGAATTGAAAGAATCAGATATCTTTGTAACGCATGGTGGCAACAATAGCTTTCACGAAGCTGTACTATCCAAAGTTCCGATGGTTGTCATACCCTTCTTTGGTGATCAGCCGCTAATAGGGAAAAAAGTCGAAGAGTTAGGTATTGGTATAAATTTGCTAAACCATACTGATATTAGTACACAGAATTCAAAAGAGTTCTTAAACAATGAACTTGCAGAAAAAGTAGATAAGGCTATACAAAATATTTTAGACACTGATAAATATAGAAAAGCCTTTGATAATTTGAATTTAGAGCATACTGAGATAAAAAGTTTTTTTGAAGGAAAAATTAGTTTTTCTGAGGGTGACTTATTGTTCGGCACTAACATTGCTAGGAAAAAATATGTTGAAAAAACAGATTGTCAGGAGGAATTTAAAATTCTTGAATTTAAAGCTTTTTCCGAATTAATTTCAAAAGAAAATGCTTTACCAAGAATAGTAGATATTTATCATGATGTAGTTCTTAATAATGAGTATTTTGAAAAAGACGTGAACTCTAGTCTAAACCCTTATACAGAAATACTTAAAAGATACAAAGAATACTTAGGAGAATCAACAGATTTTTGCACTATGTGTATAAAAGGCTTAGATTTCTTTTCTGAATTATTTAAGATACATTTTATTCTTACGGAATATGATTCAGAAACTAATTACATAACCACAAAAGAAATTATGCATATAATTAATAACAGAGAGAAGTTTGAAAAATCTGTAATCTTTTATGACAAAGTCTCTACAGCCTGGGTTCCAATTGGTTTTGAGGAAGTTAAAGAAAAATTTCTAATTATTCTTTAAAATGAAAAATAAAATTTATTTAAAGTAAATGAATTTTATTTAAATACAAAAAAAGGCTCTGCTGGTTTTACCCAGACAGAGCCTGTATTTTTGAATATGCTTCCATAACTAAGTCCAAGATTTGTGATCCGGACAAGTTTTCTCGCTTTCGCGAGATCTCCCACAAGGATTGAAGTTATCTCTCCCGGGGTAGTAATGGTCTGCATTTCAAATGTATTTCACAAAGAACTTACAAGTTAGCTCTGATGGAGAAGACTCGGGTGGACATCCTCCTGAATCCTCTCTTCCGGGTGCGCCTCCGTGATATGACTTCGGAGGTTTTTGTCACGACCGAAGAGCCTTTTCTCATGGCAACAAGGACAACGATAGAGAGCGATATACACTCCACTTCCCGGAGATGTTTCTGTTACTCCGGCAAAAGTAAAGTCGTACGTTTTGCCATTTTCTCTTATTGTCCAGCCTCGGATATACGAAACCTTATTCTTTTCCAACCTCATTTGGACGAAGTAGAAGACAGCACCCGCTGCCACTGCTCCAAGAATCATTGAGGAAAGGAGTAGCATCCAACTGGATTCCTCCACAACAATTTTCTCTACTGGAACTTCTTTTGTACGATCAAGCTTTCCTTGGAGTACTACAGTGGCTTGTTCGAACTCGTCTCTTTTTTTTGCAGCACTCAAGTATTTCTTCGAAAGATCGTCGTTTGACTCTCGAAGTTTATTGACTTCCTTACGTAAGGATTGCCACCCAGTGTCCATACGCAGGATTGCTGCTGAGCGCATGACAACCGCATGTGGCGGTGTGGCCTTGCATGATCCTGCAAGAAGGACTTTCTGTCCTACTTGGAGATGCTTCGCTTGAGCGGGTTTGAGCCCGCTATCCGCGAACACCTTACTCACCCAATTCAAATCGCAGTTTGCATTTTGCATGACTCTTGTCACGCTATTGTACTGAGGTGAGAGTTTTCCGATGAGATGTAGCTTAGGGGCAGCACTTGCTGACCCTAACTGAAGACAGAAGACCCCTAGGGTCCAGACTATTTTCAATTTCACTTTCTTCTCCTTTTAGCCTATTGAGGCTTTATCTGATGGCCATCTGAACCAGCTTGACCTTGCTTGTTCTGTTACCGGAGCAGGTTGCTTGGTAAATCTGGATGGCAAATCCGGTCTTTTGCCAGTCCACGTTTCAACTTCCTCACAAATCTTCGTGGCGCTTTCCTCTGTTGCGCCCTTATCACTCAACATTGATTTGTAACGTATTTCCAGTTCAGCAGGAACGCCACTTTCGTGATTTTTTTCACCTGACCTAAACTTGAGAAGACGAATCGTGTTCTCTGAACTGACTCCCTGTCGTGCTACCATCGAAAGTCCAGAACTCTTCTTTGGCTCTGCCTCTCTCTGAGGTTTTATTTCCAATGTTGAATCACCCGCGGATTCTGCGACAATGATCAGAGCCATCCACATCTTTCCATCTGTTACTTCGTGGACGATCCCTATATGGGTTTCCATATCATCAATCATTGAAGGGTTTTTTGCACAGACCCTCTGTTTGATGAGGCGAACTATCTGAGATGTCTTCTCTTTTTTCCACGGACCATGTGCCCATAGTCCAATAACCTTTCCTTGCTCGATAAGTCCAGTGTCCTGAAACCGACCAGCAAAGAGTTCTTCTACAATTTCTTCAGCTGTTGTTACTTCCGATTTATTTTTTTCGCCATCAGCAAGACCAAAGAAAACATGCTTACCACAGGAGAGCATTGCTTCCCAATCTGCCTGATCGAAGTTAATGATGTCTCCCGTCACCTGGAGAATTTCTCTGATGATAAGAAGCATCGGCACAATGGAATTCTGATTGACGAGATTCCACGCATCTTTGAAAGTGAGATTTGCCCTGTCCTCTGCGGACATAGTAGACATAAACTCTTTCAAATATGCGTTTCGTATCGCAATTGTTGGCACCAACTCTTGAATTTCTTTCAGAGCGGTGTTGGCTTTTTTGTTCCTTCCTTCGTCGGGTTCTGGAAGGATTACGATGGCCAAAGTTGACTTGCCCATTTCTTTTGCAAGCCTTGCTGCAACAGGAAGTGCTCCTGTTCCAGTGCCTCCACCAACTGCGCCCACCAACAAGAGTTCGTCAACGTTCTCAAAAAACTTCCTCATCGCTGCTTGACTCTCTTCGGTTTCCGCAGCTTCGCGACCTTTTTCTGGTCTTCCCCCAGCACCGCGACCTTTGGTGATGGTATTGCCGCCAAGCTGATGAATAGTTAAGGCATTCCCCCAGCGATCTTTGTTGGGATCCTCTTGCTTACCAAAATGGAGTTGAGCCACTTTGGCATCAGTGTTGGCACCAAACATATAAAAGTCTGGATAAAGCTTTGGATCGCATCCGTCAACGGTCAATCGTAAGTTGTTTTCGCCGCCACCTCCAAAAAAGGCAACGCCGACTTTGGCTCGATAATCCTGAATGATTGAATCCATTGTTGAATTCTCTGTCGAATCGTCTGTCGTCATTTACCCTTTACCTCATGTTTTGGAATGGTTGGAAAGAAAATCCTAACTGAGCAATTCCGCATACCTGGTCGTGCCAAGTATTCACGTACAAATTGCTTAGCCATTGATTGTACAGTTTCAAGATCACTAGCCAGGCCAAGTTGGATAGTCAGAAGTACTCTATAGTCTCCTAACATTAACCACCTAGTCCGTGAGCTCTGCGATATATCTTTTTCTACCTCCGAGGATAGCTTGGTCCCTTGCCTCCTATATATATGAGGAACAAGGCTTATTAGCTGCTCAATAAATAGTGCTTCAATCTCCTTGCTTACAACTTGGAGTGCGTCTCGGTAAGTGCGCCTTCTTTTATATGAAGACCACCAACACATTCCTGCACTAAAGAGCACCAGGGAAACAAGAAACGAAAAAATCACCCGAAACGTAAAACTTTGTACCATTGACCACCTTCAAAATGTCTGCGTTACAATGAGCAGGTTCCATCAAAAACTTAACAAATCTTTCATTAAGTAGCAAGTTTAATAGCTAGCTTATACAAACCGTCGTTGCCTATAGTTTTCATAAACCATTTAATAAGTGGGCCAGGTAAACCATTGAGGGCTTCTAAATACAGAGAATTATCTTCTACAATAAATTCACCTGCATGATGCTTTTGAGCCTCTTCTAGTTTTGCTTTTATTATTTTGTTAGCATCAATATCCTGGATTTCAGGTATATCAATATCCAATCCTTCTACGTTTCCAAGAATACTTTGAACTTCGGCTAACTTACCCTTGTTTCCTGTTATAAAATATAGTGCCATGTTGTTCCAACTCTATCATATTTTTTTTATTAGAAAAAGAATATTTAAATAAAGAAAAAGCGTCACGATGTTTTGTGACGCTCATTACTGTCTCACTTTAGTAGATCACTGCTTAGCGGGGAGCAACCATGAATATCTCCTCGAGATACCACCAACGATTGCCATCCGTACTTGCAAAGGAACCAACTACTCCAGATGATACAACTTTCCATTTGTATATTCCTACACCTAGAGTATTGCCGAACTTGTGCTGGTTTTCTTGTCGCACCAACTTTTGTGCATATGCTTTTGTTCTGGCTTCTCGCAGAGTTCCTCGACGATCAAAATAGTAGTCAGCATCACTTGATGATGCTGATACAATTCGACAGAACCAAATGATATGAAAGACTTCGTAACTTCCTTGTTTACGCACCTCGAACTCAAATTTAGGCTCGAGTATTTTGCTTGGATAGTGGGCTTTCAGCTCATTACCCACAATTACAGCAAAAGTGTTTGCACTGTCATGCGCAGTCTTTCCGTCGATCGAAGTCACTTCCATTCGACACTGACCGCGTTCACATTTAACTCCCTGGTTCTGAGCTTTCACGACGGTACTGATTAGTAAAATCAGTAGTACCAAGGTAACCTGCTTCATACCTATCTCCTTGTAAAGAACTGGACTAAATTGTCCCACCAAAAAAATCAAAAGGATTTAATTGCTTTGGTTGGACAAGGAGACACGATGTCTCCTTGTATCTTGTTCTGATCGAAACTACTTGTCGAGAATGATGTAGTACGGCATTCCACCAGGTAGTGCCTTCCACATGGAGCGAGGCATCAGGAGTTTCGCTTTGCCCGATGCGATACCGAGTTGGAAGAGTTGTTCCATCGCCCGATGGAAGCTCGTCCACTGGTTACCATGCTTGTCGTTGCAAGCGTTGAGGAATGACATTCCTCCACCGCTCGACTCCTTGAAATCATCAGAAAGCTCAGAGAGCATCTCAATGATCTCTTTTTGATGCTTCTTCAGACGGCCGGGATGAAACCCGACAGTGTTCGTGATTCCTTCCGCCTTGATGTGTTTTGTGGTGTCTTCCTCTTTACGGAAAAGGCAGTCCATGAAAATGGACTCCACACGCTCGGTGCTCAGTCGCTGGGCTACACTCATTCTTTCATCTCCTTCACATGGCTTCGATTTCTTTAGACAAATTAACATTAATAATGTATTTTGTCAATGTTTTAAACTATTCCACGAATTTTATGTAACTTCCATATCCCAGCTTTTCCATATCTGCTTTTGGAATAAACCTCATTGCAGCGGAATTCATACAATATCTTTTACCTCCGCGATCTTGCGGTCCGTCATCAAATAAATGACCAAGATGTGAGTCGGCGATACGTGAGCGAATCTCAATACGATCACCAAACAACCCACTAGTCTTTTTCTCTATAACTACATTTGCAGAAATTGGTTTTACAAAGGAAGGCCAACCTGTCCCGGAATCGTATTTATCTTTTGAAGAATAAAGTGGTTCACCAGATACTATATCTACATACAAACCTTCTTCTTTATTATTGTCATATTCATTTCTATATGGACTTTCTGTTCCCTCTTTTTGTGTAACTACGTACTGTAGGGGTGTAAGTGTCGCGCGAAGTTTTTCCTCCGAAGGTTTTATAAAATCTTCCGGATTGTACCTGCTTGGTGTATTAGTTGCAGTATTAGTAGTTATGGTATTTTCAATGTGTATATTTGTATTAGAACGATTGAATATAAAAATACTAATAAAAGTAGCGACAACTACAACACCGAAAATAGTTAATTTATTTTGAAATGTCATTTGTATTGATTACCCAAACGTAAATGCAAATGCTTTAACACTAGATTTTTGTATTTTAATTTCAAGTCGATGTTCCTGATAATCTGTTCCAGAAACTATAGTATAAAGGGCTTCACCTTTAATAAATATAGTACCGATAGATTTTCCATCCACAAAAACCTCAACATTCTCTCCGGAGAGTGAACTGGCTACAAGATAAACGTTTTTAGCTTTATATTTAAGTGTTATCGAGCTCTGACTACCACTCTCTGCGTATTCTCCTGTAAATGACCATGTCCCACCAATGTACAACTGATCTGCTTTCAAATCGGTAGGAATAGTTAGTGTCTGTGTTCCAGCTGTTCCCTGCTTACCGTTTTCGAGTTCAGTGTTACGAGCTGAACCAAAATAAAGTTCATGACTTCGTATCTGGCTCGCATCACTTACCATTTTATCCGCAACACCAGAATCAGTAGTTTGTAATTTTGCTTCTATACCTAGTCGGGTATTTCTTTCAAGTAAAGCTTTTTGTATAGCTTCTTCAGTTTCTTTTTCCCCTCCTTCACCCACATGGTCGTAAACAATAAATCCATCCAAATCTATTAGATATGTACGCGGCCAATAACTATTACCGTACGCATTCCATGTAGAGAAATCATTGTCTAGAACTACTGGATATTGTATACCGTATTTTTTTACCGCATCCTCAACATTTTTCTGTACTTTTTCAAAAGCAAATTCAGGAGTATGCAAACCTATTATTACCAAACCTTGGTCTTTATATTTTTCATACAATTCTTTCAAGTGTGGGATTGTTCTTACGCAGTTGATACAACTATATGTCCATATATCGAGTAATACGACACGTTTCCCTTTGAATTCTGAGATAGTAATTGGTTTTCCTTCAGTATTTATAAATCCGTCAGGAGAGCTTATATCCGGCGCAGTTGTAAACTTTATTTTTTTCTCCAAAATACTCAAAAAGTTCTGATTCGGAAGTTCTGTATCTTGTTTTGATTTGTCAGTTCCTAGAAGTTTCAGTTCAATTTGTGTTACATCAAAGAACCCAGCATCAAGTAGATAAACTTGTATCTTTTTGTCATAGCCACTGATAATAAGAAGTGCTACTAGAATGAAGAGAACTCCCATTGTTCGCTTGAACCATCCTCTCGGATCTGCGGCAACACCAATTTTCACCATAATCTTTTGTCCGACTAAGGAAACGACAAGAAGCGCAAGTGAGAGACCTAATGCGTACACAAAAAGATACAAGACACCTAAGGCTGGTGTTGCAGGAAGGACAGTCGCTAAGATAACAAAATATGTAGGACTACATGCTGAGAAAATAGGCCCCATTGATGCACCGACGATAACGTCACCCCAAACACTGTCTTTCTTGAAACCTGTAGCAAGGAGTTCATTTGATTTACGACTAATAGTTCCCATAAGTGAGATATTTTCCCATAGATCAGGAAAAAGTGAGACAAGTCCAAAGATCAGGATGATTCCTCCTGAAAACCATTTCCAAAAATCTTGTGGAATATCTATAAATAGTGTCGTTGCCTTGAGAAGAAGAGTAAAAATAATAACCGAAGCCCCAAGAGAAAGAGTTATAACAAATACCCTTCTTTTACTTACTGTTGAATCAGAAAGTGATCTACCAATAATGACAGGCAACAGTGGTAAGATACAGGGCGCAAGAATAGTCAGTATTCCAGCGATAAAAGAAATGATGAGTAGAGTCATATTATTTTACTTGAGAAACGAGTGAGACTAGAGTTGGGCTTCCACTCCATTTCTTTATTAGATTTCCATTGCTATCTACTTGAACAAATGTGTGCTGGTAAGTAACACCGTATTTTTTCTTCAATTCTGTTGAGTTATCGTAATTTACATCAAGAATAGTAAGATTTGATGGGATTTGGCTTAGGTGTGCTTTTATATCTGCATCGATTGCTTTACATGTTGGACACCAACTAGCTCTGAAAAATAGAACAACTTTGTGAGTTGCTGAGGCCATTGCAATTTTTGAAGCATCATAACTTTCATAAGAACCAGCTTTGGTCATCATCACACCAGCATCTTTTTGCATCATTACATCTTTACTAGTCGTAGCTGATTCATTTTCTGTTTGCATCATAGCTGCCTTATCATTTGCCTGGTCCACAGCAGAACCCTCTTTCTGCATCATTGCATTGTTCTCTGCGATTTCATTCTTAGAACTTCTTGTAGCATATATACCAACCCCAGCAGCAATTATGACAATAGTAACAATTCCGACAATTAATTTTTGATTCATAAAATGTATTTTAATAAATAATACTAATATTCTAAGTATAAACTAAGTAAAACAGATGTAAAGCATACTTTACATCTGTTTTGTGGATAAACTAAATTAGAAGAGTGTCCAATGGACAGAACCTATTTTTAAAGACGATTGTCGCTGTAGATTCTTGTTATGAGTTTGGATAACACCATAGCTACGAGCACAACCACAAGCCAGACATCAACATTATCTTGAAATGATTGCACTACTATACCAATAGTGAGGAGAGTTGATCCTGTTAGAAAAGCTACTCTACCAGAAAGCATTCGGTGAACAGAATCTCTTTCATCTTGGATTTTTTCTCGAAGAAAAAAGACTGCAAAGAGTGCGAGAATCACAAGTGTAAAAGCGATCATTATCATATGCAACATATTCGGCATCCAAAAATGAAATGGATTTAGAAGGAGTACAGTCAAAATGACCAATACTAAAGAAATGATAACTTCAATTTTTAAATTATTTTTCATATGATATTTTGAACATTTTTTCAACAGGTATACTGAAAAAACTGGCGAGCTTAATCGCTAATAATACTGACGGTGTGTAATTCCCCTTCTCAATTGCGATAATAGTCTGTCTGGTTACTTGCATCTTTTCAGCGAGGGCCTCTTGAGTAATACCTTTTTTTGACCGGAACTCGTACACTTCATTTTTTATAAATTCTTTCATGAATATTATTACTATATACTTTGAAATACAACATGTAAAGAAAGCTTTACATGTTGTATTTCAATTATTGAACATAAAGTCAGTTAACTGACGGTCAATCACCCGAGCGTGCTAATTGGTATTTCAATCTACTTATTCAACCACTTAATCAAGACAATAATTCCCAAGATACCCAACATGGCTAGCAAAATCATATGAAGTAATCCGAAGAATCCGTAGTCACCATAATATCTCCCCATCATTCCTCCATAACTATATGGTTGATTTGTCTGTGATCCAGACCCTCCCATCATTGATCTAAATGACGGACCTGAAGAATAGTTTGCCCAGCAACCAATGTATGCTCTTCCCATGTTTATGTGTGCTTGAGTTAGTGTGGCAGAACCTTCCCCACCCATCATGTTTTCCATCGCAGTGTGTTGTTCTTCTGTTATACCTAGACCCATATATGCATCACCCAACTTTTCGAATTGAACATCTGTTACTTTGTTACAAACAATTTGATTATTGCTGCTAATACCCTGAGAAGAGTAAATATCCTGTAATGCTGTGGTAATGTTTGCACTTTGAACCTGATTCGTTGTTGTTCCAGTTTGTTGGTTAGAGTACTTATTGCTCATCATTGCTTGTGCAGAAACACTAGTAGCAACGAAGAATCCTGCCATGAACAAAACCGAGACCAAGCATGTTGTATATTTTTTCATAATAAATAAGTGTTATTTTAATAATTAGAGTAATCCCAAATTAATTATACACCTAAAGCGTGACATTAACTGAACTGAATTTTAAACCGATACATGCCCATCCCGCACACCCCCTGAAGTGTGCCTATTTGACCAATACCAATATCAATATCCGTGCTCCCTGTTTGAGGAAGTATTTTACTGATATTCATACTCGGTATATTAACC
>JACDEV010000005.1 GCA_013816135.1 Patescibacteria group bacterium
GAACAGAACCGATATTAACTGATCCACTTGTAGTACCACTCCAACTCAATGTTATTACTGTGTATGCCGCAGTAGCGATCGCGCTATTGTCGTATCCAGCTTTAACCGCTAGAGCTTTAACCGTAACAGCCGAGTTAATAACGAGAGGAGTGGTTGCTTGATTTGTTGATGAAGTGGTTGGAGTACTACCGTCAGTTGTGTAGTAAATTGCATCTGCACCAGAAGAAGAAATCGTGACGGTTGTACCAGAGAGTAAAGACCCTGCAGTTGGACTAAAGGATGGTGTAGTCGTTTTATTAATTGAAGCATTAGTGTCGTTTAAATCAATATTAGTTACAGTAACCATCACATTTCGTCTTCTACTATTAGCACCTTGAGTTTGTGACCAAGTTTGAGTGGTTGTAAGAGGATAGCCATCAGCATCTTGGTCCGTCATCCAAATAGGCCCTTGCTTTAAAGAAGCTGTGGCATTAATAGCTAAAGATCCATTTATAGTGATAGTTCCGCCCCAAGCAATAGTCTGACCTGCATTTAAAGTTAAGGTTTGACCAGGGTTGATTGTTATATTAGCTGTATTAGATGTACCAGTACCAGCATCAACTCCATCAACCGTACCAGCAAAAGCACAGGATGTAGAAACAGTGTAGTTTCCACTTATCGGAACGGAAGTGCAGGCTGCAAAAATAGTATGAGGTAGTGAGAAAAAAATAAAAATACCAATCAACAAAAGAAAATGATTTATATTCAAATATTTTTGCATAAACTTAACAGTATATATTATATCATTTGAATCTTTTGGAACAAAAGAGTCTTACTAGATAGTTGTTAGTTCTTATTTGTTCGTAAACGATTTCCCTCATTCCTACTGCACTTCTACAGTCCTCGTAGCGAATCCCCAATTCCCCGCTCCATCAACTGCACTATATATAACAGTGTGAGTTGAAGTTGCAGTTGTATCGATTGATACGCTCGTTACACCTACACCATCGACAGTGTAGTGAAGACCTAGATTGTTGTTTACACTTCCATCTGTGTTCGTGTCTGTAACTGTTGCGCCAAAGTCGTTGTATGCAGTACCAACTGTTATGCTCGCTGGATTGTCACCAAGGATTGTGATGACGGGTAGTGATGTGTCGACGGTCGGTGTGGTAGTTGAGTTATTTTGTGATGAATTTGCATTAGCAATTAGATTATCTAGCTGGACTCGAGTAATGCATGTCTCCCCTGCATCGTTTGATACACACAATTCTTTAGTTCGTACTCTGTTGGCAAAGAAGTCTCCTATCCCATTTGTTGCGCTCGCAAGCCAACCTGTGATTTTCGTAAACAGATTTGTGATAACCCTCTCCCCCAATGAACCCGTCTCTGGAGTTGATGATGCTAGAGATTCAATTTTATAATTTAATTCTTGGATGGCCTCAACCACATACGGAATGATGAATTCTGTTTTTAAACCGAGCATGTCCGAAGTTGGTAGAATTACAACCGCCTCTGGTATAACTTGTTGTACGTCTTGAGCGATAAAACCGAGATTATTTTTACTGCCATCAATGTAGTCAAAACTTGCTGGCTTTAGGGCTAGTATCTTATCAAGACCAGACGATAGATACTCGATATTTTCTTTCATTCTTGCATCAGAACCATACGTCCAAGCAGCGGCTCGAAGATACCCAGTACCATCAGCATATGTACCGAAATTTAAAGTGTTATCACCTTTGGTTACATATATTTGTTGATGGCTTCCTGTTGTTCCGCCAGTTTTTATTCCTAAACCATAAACTCCCGCGTTCTCCATATAAGATATATAGCTGCCACCCTGACTACCATATACCTCCAATTTTGCTGTTGGATTCGTCGTCCCGATACCGACGTTGCCACCATTGGTTACAATTAAATGTGTTGATGTTGAGGATCCAATGACAAACTCTGGAGCTGTTCCGATTGCATTTGGATTTACGGAAAGTAGTCCCCAAGGCGTACTTGTTCCCAATCCTAGTCTCTTGTTTGTTTCATCCCAGAAGAAGTTAGATGGAGAAGAAGATTGAGTTAGTTTTGTAGAATCTGAGAAAACTATTCCACCATTATAAAAAGTTGTTGTTGCTGTGCCTCCATTTGAAAGAGTGTTGTTGAAACTACCAAGACAAGCACTATTTACTGCGAAGCATCCTCCAGAGAGATTGAGACCAACATTTGAAGTGGAGGTTGCTGAACCAGAAATAGTTAGACCTGAGAGAGTAGTTGTACCGAAACCGCTGTTTGAAACTACTAATTTTCCATTAACATCAAGTAATCCTGAGGGAGAAGTTGTTCCAATACCAATATTGCCATTACTTTGCATGGTCATGACTGTGGTATCACCTGTTTCAGTTGAGTTGCTTATATTTTTAAGATTGATATCCAATCTAGAATATGAATTCGAAGACCCATCAGATAAATAACGTCCTACACCAAATGATGCTACTTGAGGGAATGATACACCAGGAGTGGTTGTTCTGGATATTTGGAGAAAAGTTTGTGTACCAGCTGCACCTTGAGCAGCAGCTCCTTGGATATTTACTAAGCTGGAGGATGAAGGAATTAATTTAATATTGCCATTTGTAGATTGCAAATTTAAACTTCCGAAGTTTCCTGTAATAAAAGGGTTGGTGCCATCATAACCGAGATCTAACACGTCTTGTGTATTGTTTGCACCTAATCCTAAAATATTTCCACTACCCGGGATGAGGACGGATAACTTTGTAGTTGGGTTTGAGGTTCCTACTCCCACATTCCCCTCTACAATTAATCCATTTGTAGGTGCAGCAATATTGTAATCAGCACCGATGGACACACCACCTGACACTGCAAGTTTAGAAAGTGGAGTTGTTGTTCCAATTCCTAAATTTCCCGTTGCTGTAATAACAGATAAAGGACTCCCACCACTATTTTGCCACTGTTGAAGATCGGAAGTTTGGGAAGCAGCTGCTTTGATAGCTAGAGGTATAGTGCTTGCATGTGAACTTATAATTGTAAGACCAGCGGCAGCTATATTTTGTAAATTAAGATTCAAAGCACCAGTACCATTATTGCGAGCGAGTGTTGTTCCCCCGGTTGTAAAAGCAATTGACCCTGTAAGTAATGTAAGGTCACCCTTAATTGATGTTGCGCCTGTACTTGCCGCTATAGACATAAGAGTTCCATCTATACCGCCAAAATCATAACTAGCTAGTCCTGTTTGGTTTCCATAAAAAGTTAAAGCTCCGGTACCTGTACTCCTTCCAATATCATAACTTGAAGATACTGCAACAGTAGAACCTAATCTAAGTTGAAAATTCCCAGCAGTATTTACATGTAAGGCTTGTAAAGGATTGCTCGTCCCTACTCCCACATTACCGCTACTTTGCTGAACCACAAATTGTGAAGTCCCTACAGTAAATCCTCCAGTTGAAATTGTTGATGTTGCAACAGTTGATGTTGCATTGAAATTTCCAAAAGTTGGAGTGCTTGTTGCGGTAACCACACCAGATGCATTGGTAGATAATAAAGAATTTATTGCAGAAGAACTGATAGTAAGTGGGCCGCTAAACGTGTTTGAATTTGTAAAAATATTAGCACTGTATGTCTTCGGTATAGTAGTCGAAGCATGGATGAAAGAGTTGGTTGTATTGTTTAGAAATGTTGTATCAAGAGTAAGAGCATTAGATGTGTTGAGGAGACCACTACCAAGGAGGTTGTTAAATGAACTTCCATTAATGATAAGGCTGGTGGTTGAAGCAGTAACAAATGATGAGTAGATAGTTGATGATGAATAGTTAAAGGAAAGAGTAGGAGTAGAGAAAGATGATGTAGCTGTAAATGAAGAAGCAGTAACGTCTCCGGTAAATACTCCAGCTCCATTTACTGCAAATGTACGGTATGGAGATGTCGTCCCCACTCCCACTCTCTTGTTGACTGTATCCACATTTAGAACCGACACTCCTGATAATGTTTGGAAGTTGAAAGCATTAACTTGATTTACAGAGTTAGCAAAGTTTAGTGAGGAGTTTGTACCACTAGCTGAGATAGTTGTTGAACCATTATTAGCTGAGCTGAAGGTCACTTCGTTTGATGCATCATACTGAACTCTAAACTGTGGAGTAGAAGATGAAGTAATAGTTTGTGAACCTGATGTCACGATACCTCCTGCCATAAGATTTCCCGAATTGTCTACACGGAAGAGAGTGGTGCCTCCTTTTGCTTTGTAGTTAATGAAGTCACCTGTTGGTGCTAGGTCTGTGTTTCTGTATGCAGAGATGACAGGAAGTCCGTTAGTTGTTTGAAGTAATTCTAAGACTGAGGATGGAGATGTAGTACCAATACCGATACGTCCAGATGATTGCTGTATGACGAATTGATTTGTTCCTACTGCAAGACCACCTGTAGAGATGGTACTTGTTGCTACAGTAGAGGTTGCATTGAAGTTGTTGAATGTAGGAGTGGAAGTTGCAGATACATTTCCTGTAGAGTCCAAGTAAAGGATAGAGTTCAATGAAACTCCTGGAAGGTTTAATATCGGAGTTGAGAGAGAGCTGAGAGAAGTAGCTCCTGCTGTAAGAGTTGTCGCACTTATTGCAGTCCCTGAGATCGATCCTCCGGAGATTGTTGGATTGGAAATTGCTGTGTTATAAATGTTGTCGATTTTCTGACTCTGAGCGATCTGCTGATATACGTTCGTTATTGGAGATCCTGCTCCAGAAGAGAAGGTACTGAACTTTAGATTCATATCGGAAACTATCTTGTTTTGAAGCTGGCTCAGTCTCAGATTAACTTCTGCACTTGAAATGTCAGAAGGAACAGCTCTCTCAACTGTTCTCTCTACTACTTGTGTTGTGTGGACTATCGTCGTCGGATTAATTGTCTGATTTACAACTGGAGTGGAAGTGGAAGGTGCCGAAACTATAGGATGTGGCAGAGGGAGAGAAGAAACTGGTTCATTATTAACTACAACAACAGCTGGAGGAGTGGGATTGAAAAATAAAAATATAAAAGAACTCATACTGGATAAGATCTCACTAAAGCTACGATAAACAAAAGATGTAAACGCTGCAAAAACATTCGTTTCAGCATTCTGGTTTACAGATGCAGTCAAAGAAACTTTGGATATAATTTTTTCTCTATTTAGATTTGATGCCAATACATGAACCTTCCCGATCGAACTGGAAATGAATTTTGAAAATGAATTTATTTCATTGTCAGTTGTATTCTTTACTGCCAAAGAGAACTGTCCCAACTTGTTGAATGCATAAGACGATGGATCATTTGAAAACAATCCCGCCTCATTGTTTATACTGTTACCCAGCGAGATATATAGTCCGGAAAGCTTTTGTCCATAGAGTTTGGAGATCTCATCTGCTCCGTCATATAAGTTTTGAGGCAAAGATGATATTGAGTTCGATAAGGAATTAACTGCAAAACTTCCATTCTTTATTTCTTGTCTCACGACAGGAAGAAGCGATCCCAGATCTTTCAGATTTTTAGGCAAGTTCAAAACCTGTCCTCCAACAGAATACGCTCCGATCGCCAAGATCATCCCCAATGCAAATGATGCGACCTTTCTAGAAAAACTTACATCTAGAACAAGCATTAACTCGTGCATGAACTGAAAGAATCTTCCGGCCGAGATAGCTATAGTAACAGGTGCAATCTCGGCTGACCGAGAAGTCTCGATATCTGAACTTACTACTCTACTTATTTCAGTCTCAACTGCTTGAACTGTAGTACCAAAATCAGATGGAGAATTTTTATATTTTAAAATTGACTCCTCAGAAATATACCAAACTCGACCAATTCTTCTGGAATCAACTTTTTTTGATCTAGAAAGTTGACCAATGTAGTCTTGAGAGTAGCCGGTAAGTGTGCTCACCTCTTTGGTTGAAATAAATTTCTTGTTGTCAAAAAATAATTCAGAATTCATTACTAAAATTATACCGCTAGATGTGGATAGAAGGTGGAAAGTGTGTGGATAACAATGATTATCTCGGATAGACGAGATACCTAATTTGGACAATTTTTAATTTCTAATTCTCAATTTCTAAACAATAAATCAGGTCACCATACGAATTAATTTTTAGAGCAAGTGTTAATAAGGATAAAATCCTTTAGAAAGTAAGTAATATAAGCATTAGAATCTGTTTAGAAATTGAAAATTAGAAATTGAAAATTCAAAGTTTAAATGAATTATTTAAACTTTGAGTTATCCACATGATACATTGCTAAGTCATTATAAACTTTATATTATGAGTATGTATGTTTAGTAATGTTTATAAATCTACAATCATATGGCTAATCAATATATCACTATAAAACAAGCTTCTAAAATATTAAACGTATCTCCACTTACACTCCGAAATTGGGACAAAAATGGTAAGTTAAAAGCTCATCGTCATCCTATGAATAACTACCGAGTCTACAAGATCGAGGACCTGGAGGATGTGATCCGAGAGATAGAAGTAGGAACTGGACTGCGAAAAAGTACTAAAAAAGATGTCAGGAAGCTAATTGTTCAACACTTGCAAGATGAACAATAGAAAATAAAAAACACCTTCTGTCTAGTGGGTGTTTTTTATTTTAAGAGATCCAAAATTATGGTTTTCAGAACTCCCGGATTGACCGATCCTTTTGTAACTTTCATCCCCTCTCCAATAAAGAACTGAAGGAGCGACTCCTTACCTGCTTTATATTCGATAACCACTTCTGGATTATCATTAATTATTTTTTCTGCGATTTTTTTTATTTCATCTATGTTACTTTTCTGTATAAGATCTTTTTCATTTGCAATTGCCTCTGGTGAACCGCCAACCTCGAACATTATCTTCAAAACATCTTTTGCTCCTCTGGAAGAAAGATCTCCTTTCTTTATCATTGTAATTAATTGAACAAAATTTGTAGCCGTTACTTTTCCTGGCTTGAAACTGGAGTCAATGTTTTTTGAATATCCAAGCAGGTCAGAGGTAATATAGTTTGAAGCAAGTTTTATCGCCTCATCTCCAAGGGCTACTAAGTCAGATGCAACTTGCTCGAAATAATCTCCCACTTCCCTATTGGTTATAAAGGTTTCAATATCTTCAATTTTTAGTTTGAAGTCCTTGAGATATCTTTCTCGTTTTTCATTTGGTAATTCGGGTAATGATGACTTTAGATTTTCATCAGAAAATTCTGCGATCTCAGATAATAAAAGTTTAGGAAGATCCGGTTCTGGAAAATATCTATAATCATGAGCGGATTCTTTTTTCCTTTGTGAAAAAGTAATTCCTTTATTTTCATCCCATCCACGAGTTTCCTGAATTACTTTCTCCCCTTTTTCCAAAAGTGCTGTTTGTCTCTTGTATTCAAAATCAATAGCTTTTCCTACTGCACGAAATGAATTAATATTTTTTATTTCTACTTTTGTTCCAAATTCCTCTGACTTAGACACAGAGAAATTCACCTCTACTCTCATTTCTCCTTTTTCCATATTGGCATCTGAAACTTGCAGGTACTGTAGTAATAATTGCAGTTCTTTACCAAAATTCATTGCTTCTGTACTAGAATGGATAACTGGCTCTGTCACTAGTTCCATAAGTGGCACACCCGCTCTATTGAAATCAACCAGGCTTACTCCAGGTGTATCGTGAGTCGAACGAGCGGTATCTTCTTCCAGATGGATTCGAGTTAATTGAACTCCTGAAAGGGTGCCTCCTGATATAAGTGGAAATTTATACTGACTTATCTGATAGCCCTTAGGAATATCAGGGTAAAAATAATTCTTTCTATCGAATTCTGTGAAGTCAGCGATTTTTCCTCCCACTGCTTTTCCTACCAATAATACTTTTCTAACTGCTTCTTTATTGATAACAGGTAAGGTGCCGGGGTGACCCATACAAATAGGACAAATATTGATATTGGGTAGAGATTCTGATGAGTTTGCACATCCACAAAACATCTTACTGTTTGTTTTCAGTTCAGCGTGGATTTCCAGTCCTATTGTTATTTTGTAGCCCTCCACCACGTTAGATATTTCCATATGTTTATGTTCAGTAGTATTACTTTTTAGATACTTTTAATTTTAACATACATGTAATTCTGTAATTATCTAATGTGGTTATAAGTTTCGCATTATCTTTACCAACTCATCAGATGCATTTTTCACTGACTCATCATCAACAATTGAAACATCGAGAACATGCTTATGAGTTTTCTTCCATAAAGCTTTGTATGATTTCAATGTTTTTTCCTCTACTAGATCGGACTTAGTTAAAATTATTATTTCTGGTTTTGATAATAGCTCTTTGTCATATTTTCCTAATTCCTCTCTCACTATTCTGTAAGCTTCCATAGGTTCTTCATGTTCACATGAGATGCAGTGCAGAATCATTTTCGTTCTTGAAACGTGTCGCAAGAATTTATGTCCTAAACCTTTTCCATCCGAGGCTCCTTCAATAAGACCAGGGATATCGGCAATTATGAATCCATAAAGATCCCCGAGATTCGGCGACAAAGTGGTGAACTGATAATTACCGATCTTTGCTTTTGCCTTAGTAACTGCGTTCAAAAAACTTGATTTACCAGCATTAGGAAGTCCGACTAGTCCAAGATCTACAACAAGCTTCAGTTCAACAAAAAATACTCCGCCTTCTCCTGGTTTACCTGGAGTAGACTCCATAGGTCTAACATTCTTTGAACCCTTGAAGTGATCGTTACCATAACCTCCCCAACCGCCTTTCAAGAAAAAAATAGGATCGGTTGTCAAAACCTCAACTTCGACTCCTGTTTCGACGTTTCGAACCACGCTTCCAATAGGCAGTTCTATAGTTGTGTCCTCACCTGATTTTCCGTGCATACAATTACCTTGGCCTGCTTGGCCATCTTCTGCTTTGATATCTTTTATGAATCTATACACTGCCATATGGCCAATATCATGGATACCTTTGAGATAAACATTTCCTCCTCTTCCTCCATCACCTCCACCAGGACCTGCATGGTCAATACCCTTCTCATGTCTCCATGAAACGATTCCATCGCCTCCATTTCCTGCCGCGATATTCAAATTAAGCTCATCTATAAACATATATGCACCACTGTAGCAGAAAAAACCAAATTTAAAAACTTCTTAGAATCAGCTCGGATAGGGTTATCCACATAAATGGAAAATGGGGGCATTTGCAAAATAATTAGAATTTGTTACAAATATTGAAAATCTATAGAACCCAAAGCTTTATAGTAATATTTATCAAATTTCAAAAACAAAAACATGGATGATGTAGTGGACCCAGAACTAAAAGATGATGAGTTAGATGAAGAGCTAGATGCTGATGGTATTTTGGGCGAAAAAAAGCCAAAGCTACCAAAGGATTTGGAGGATGATTCTCTTGACGCACTAGCGGATGAAGAGGAAGAAATCCTCCCTGAAGATGCCTTTGATGATATAGACCTTTGGTAATTAAACAAAATCCCCGATATCGGGGATTTTGTTTATATGACCTTAATTTTTATAAATCTTCTTTTACCAACTTTATATACTCCAGACTCAGCTAGTGCATCGGGATCTTCTACTTTCTTATCGGAATCCATGTTTGTGACAGCTCCTTCAGATACAAGTCTCCTAAACTCTGATTTGGAAATTACTATTTTTTCTACAAGTAACATCTCGATTAACTTTGTACCCTGTGCAACTGATACTTCTGGTAGGTCATCAGGAACTCCACCTTTAGAAAAAGTGTTCATGAAATTATCCACTGCTTCTGCTGCTAATTTTTCACCATGGAATATCTTTGTTATTTCTTCAGCTAACCGCATTTTAGCCTCCTTGGGATTATTAGCACCTATAATAGATTTTATTTCGTCAAGAGAAAGGGGTGTAACGTTTATAAATAAAACTTCAATCATTTCGTCTGGCTGGGCCATAATTTGTCCGTATAAATCATCTGCTGACACATTAAAAAATACCCCAGTGCCTTTTGTCTTAGACATTAAGTCTCCTGTTTTCGGGTTAGCCATCAAAGTAGC
Organism: Patescibacteria group bacterium; assembly: GCA_013816135.1. Classification (GTDB taxonomy): domain Bacteria; phylum Patescibacteriota; class Minisyncoccia; order Phycocordibacterales; family DATDWN01; genus C7867-006. The sequence continues at coordinate 10,003 of JACDEV010000005.1, forward strand.
GGCGACCACGAATTTCTCTTTGTTTTTTAATTTCTTCAATAAAGTTCTGCCTGCAAGTGCATTAAAAATCTGATCTGTACCACACATTTCAACATCAACTTCCATTGCAACAGAGTCGTATCCTTGCATAAGGGGGTAAAGAAACTCATGTAGATAAATAGGCTTTTTTTCCTTTAGTCTGTTCTCGAACATATCTCTTTCTAGCATTTGCTGAACAGTAAAGTTGCTGGCTAAATTTATCACATCCTCAAATGTTAGCTTTGATAACCAATCGTGGTTATACATTATTTTAGGTGGATTAACATTATCTTGAAAATCCATTAAGGGTTTTACGACTTCCTTCCATCTTTTTACATTTTCCAAAACCTCCTCACGAGACAGTTGTTTTCTAGCTGAGTCCTCACCACTTGGATCCCCTATTCTAGCTGTGAAATCTCCAAACAAAACAATAACCTCATGCCCTAATTTCCTAAATTTCTCCATCAAAATAAAATTCTTTGCATGGCTGAGGTGCAAATTAGGGCCAGTAGCGTCAAACCCCCAATAAAACCTTAATTTTTCTCCAGATAATAGTTTTTCTCTAAATTCATTTTTCGTGGGTAAAATTTGAACAATAGTTCCTCGATCTAAAACATCATCAATCTTTACTTCATCTGTAATAGTTTTTTGGCTTTCCATAACTTCACTTTATCATAAATATGTTAGAATGCTAAGGATGAAAAAACGTGGTAAAAAGTTCTTTTCTTCCTTCAAAACGTTGCTAGGAAAACATGGTTTGCGCAATATTTTATTGTTTCTTTTTTCCTGCGGAGTAATCATTACCAGTTTCCTTATTATCTGGGTCTCTACTTTTAAAATCCCCTCTCTCGACACTATAGAAGCTCGCAAGGTCAGCCAATCTACAAAGATTTATGACAATACGGGTAAAATACTGCTTTTTGATGTTTTCAACAAAGCCAGACGTACCCTTGTACCATTTGATCAGATTTCACCTTATATCAAAGAAGCTACGATTTCTATTGAAGACAAATCATTTTATTCCCATAGCGGAGTTAAACCAAGTTCTATCTTGAGGGCTATATTGATCGATATTCTTACCTTAAATTTCACTCAAGGGGGTTCTACTATCACCCAACAAGTAGTAAAGAAATCTATCCTTGTTGATGATAAGACCCCAGCCAGAAAACTAAAAGAACTTGTTCTTGCTCTCAAACTAGAAAAGGTTTTAACGAAAGATCAGATTCTGAGTATGTACCTTAATGAAAATCCATACGGTGGAAGTTTGTATGGTGTAGAAGAAGCTAGTCAGGAATTCTTTGGTAAGCCAGCTAAGGATGTAACTATTGCTGAGGCAGCTTATCTAGCTGCTCTTCCACAAGCTCCTTCTTACTTCTCACCTTACGGAACTCATAGAAAAGACCTTGATAACAGAAAAAACATTGTCTTAAGGGAAATGAGAAATGATAAAAAAATAACAGAAGAAGAATACCAATCTGCAAAAAAAGAAGTGGTGCAGTTCTTGCCAAAAAACCTAAATAGTATAAAAGCTCCTCACTTCGTGATGTTCATAAAAGACTATCTAGAAAAGAAGTACGGGGTGGATGTTATAGAACAAGGAGGACTAAAAGTTATCACTACCTTAAATTATCCCTTGCAAGCAAAAGCAGAAGAAGTAGCAAAGAAGTATGCGGAAATAAATACAAAAAGTTTTAACGGAACCAATGATGCTTTTGTTGCTATCGATCCAAAAACAGGAGGAATCCTCACTATGGTTGGATCTAGAGATTATTTTGACAAGATAATAGACGGTAATTTCAATGTTACAACAGCTCACAGACAACCAGGATCTACCTTCAAACCTTTTGTATATGCAGAAGCTTTCATAAAAGGTTATACACCGGAGACAGTATTGTTCGATGTTCCCACTCAGTTTTCCACAAACTGCGCGCCTGATAATGAAACTAGCGCCAATGGTTGTTACTCCCCTGGAAACTACGACGATAAGTTTCGTGGACCCATGACTCTTCGAAATGCTTTGGCTCAATCCATAAACGTTCCTTCAGTGAAAGCTTTATATTTGGCAGGGGTAAATGATTCTATCAATCTTGCAGAAAACATGGGAATTGGAAGTCTGGGAAGTGCTAGCACATACGGACTAACCTTGGTTCTAGGAGGTGGAGAAGTTTCTTTACTTGATATGACTTCAGCTTATGGAGTATTTGCAGATGAAGGAATTAGAAATCCATACACAGGAATATTAATAGTAGAAGATAAAAATGGAAAAACCTTAGAGGAACTAAACTTGCAACCAAAACAAGTAATGGATGCCGAAGTAGCTAGAAAAATCTCCGATATTTTAAACGATAACGTTGCTCGTACCCCACTATATGGAGCTAATTCTTCTATTTATTTTCCGGGACATGATGTAGCTGTAAAAACTGGTACAACAAACAACTATAAAGATGCATGGATTATTGGCTACACACCAAATATAGTTGTTGGAACTTGGGCTGGAAACAACAACAACGCTCCAATGGCTAAAAAAGTTTCAGGGTTAATAGTAGCTCCTATGTGGAGAGCTTTTATGGATGAGGTAATAAAAACAATACCAAATGAGCCATTTATTAAACCCCAAAGTGAAGATTCATATAATTTGAAGCCCGTCTTAAGAGGAAAATGGCAAGGTGGCATATCTAGCATCTCCGAAGGTTTACAAGATCCTAACGCTCTATACGACTCCTCACAAGAGATATTTACTGGTGGTGTTCATTCTATTTTGTACTGGGTAAATAAAAACGATCCGAGAGGTCCTGTACCAACAAATCCAGAAAATGATCCGCAGTTTAAAAACTGGGAGTACTCAGTTGTTAAGTGGGCTCAATCTCAAGGAATACAGTAAGTATTATCTAATATCTACTATTTTCGTAGTGAGATTAAGTTCAAAGTCTTTTAGAATTTTCTCCTTATAGATAAACAGTTTATTTTTTATTGCTGGAGAGGTTTTGATATGGAGTACAAAATTTTTTATTTCTATATTTTCTTCTAATAGTGTAATTTGGGTATTTTTTAAAATAATCGCTATTATTTGTTCCTTCGATACTTCAGTTGATTTGAGACTTTTTGAAATCTTTTCAAGATAGGAAGAAATATTAAACATAGTTATTTATTTGTTCATTGGCATAACAAGATAGAGAAAGGATTTATCTGAAACACCCCTAACAATCATGGGTTTATTAGTATCAGAAAATGTTAGAGATATGCTATCTGCATCTATTGATTGGAAACAATCAATTATATATTTGTAGTTAAAACTAATAGTTAGTTCATCCCCTTTTAGAACTGCATCTAGATTATTTACATTCTCACCAATATCCATATTTTTTGTAGTGATTCTAAAAGTTTTTTCTTTTGGGTTGATGTAGAAAGTAACCTGACTGAATTTATCAGAAAATATATTTGAAATCTTTAAAGCACTCACAAAATCCTGCTTCAATACTACAACTTCAGTTTTCTCATCTTTAGGAATAATCTGCTTGTAGTCTGGAAATACACCATCTATAACTCTTGAAGTTATATATAGATCTGGATAAGAGAATGATATTTGATTTTGATTTAGTTTAACTTCAACATCATCTTTATAATCTTCTAGGGTTCTTATTATTTCTCCAACATTTTTAAAAGGTAAGAGTATTTGATTAAATTCTTTATGTTTTTTTACAGCTACCTTCTTTTCAGCTAGTCTAAATGAATCTGTAGCAACAAAAATCACACTATCTTCTTCTGAGGAAAGCATAATACTACCTAAAACTGGTCTGATGGTGGAAACAGAGGAACTATATATAACAGATTTAAATCCTTTTATTAGATTGGGTACATTAAAAGTAAAAGGTGTGTCACTTACAACTTTTGGAATATTTGGAAAATCATCTACTGGAAAAGCTTTTATTATAGATTTTGTATGTTTTGTTGAAACTTTTAAATTACCTTCTACTACTTCGAGGTTTATATTTTTATCATTAGTTATATTAGATATGAAGTTATATAGAACAGCTCCTGATATCGCTATGGAACCTGGTTTGTTTACTTTTACAGGTAGAGTTATTTCTATTCCTAAATCAAGGTTTGTGGCTTTAATAGTGAGTATAGAATCATGAGCTTCAAGTAGAACACAAGAGAGTATTGGTAAACTAATATTTTTTCCAGTTATCTTTTCTGCCTTAGCAATTGCGTAAGATAACTTCTCTTTTATGCATTCTATATTCATAGTAGCTTTTTTTATTTTTTAAAACTTTATTATTATTGATCACCTTATTTATCCACATTCTTTATTTTTATCCTTATTTTATAACAGTCTTAATCTAGATTTTATGTGAATAACTCCTAGATTATGTGTACAAACTTGGATTAAAAATAAATTTTAAAAACTTTTCCCCACTTACTTTCATCTTATTCATTGTTTCTTCATCTACTTATCTACATACAACTCACATCTTTTACACAAAAATGGAACGTAGTTGATTTATCTCCTGTATCAACATGTCATCCAACTTCATATCATTCTTTATTTTTTCACAAGAATGCATAACGGTCGTATGATCACGTCCTCCCAACTTCTCCCCTATAGCAGGATAGGAGATATTAAAATCCTCACGAAGAATATACATGATTATCTGACGAGGTTTTATAATTTCTTTCTTTCTTGTTTTGTCGTAGATTAATTGCTCTTCAATGTTATAAAATTCCGCTACTGTCTTTACAACTTCTTTTGTTGAAACCAATTTTTTCGGTCGAGCATTATTTTTTACAAAATTCTTTACCTCAGAGAGAGTAATTTCTCTGTCTTTGAGTTGAGATTGGCAGGAAATAGAATTAATTATACCTTCCAGTTCACGGATATTACCTGTTACTGAGTAAGCAAGGTACTCCACAATCTCTTTTGATAGTTGGTGAGGGTCAGAAGCGGTCTTGGTGCGTATTATAGCCGCTCTAGACTCGTTATCTGGAGTTGGAATGTCTACTGTCATACCAGCACTAAAACGGGATTTTAAGCGGTCCTCTAGGTCCTGAATCAAACCAGGATGCTTATCAGAAGAGAAAATAATCTGCTTGTTGTTCTCATATAAATGGTTGAATAAATGAAAGAGTTCTTCTTGAGCCTTCATCTTTCCTGAGAAAAACTGGATATCATCCATTATCAAAACATCATATTTTCTATACTTTTCTTTGAAGAAATTAGGTTTGTTTAACTGCAATGCATTTACATATTCCTGGAAAAATTTCTCTGATGTCGTATAAAATACTTTCTTACCGCTGGTATTTTTTATGTGATTTCCTACAGCTTGAATCAAATGTGTCTTTCCATGTCCTGTTCCTCCGTATATAAAAAGTGGATTGTATACTATGCCTGGTTTTTTTATGATAGCTTGGCTGGCTGCATGAGCGAATTCATTAAAAGGTCCAACAACGAAAGTTTCAAATGTATAGCGAGGATTTAGATTATCTTCTTTGTTTATATAAGTGTCCTGAATCGGAAGTTCTTTAGTTGCTTGAACTGTCTTTTCAATCACCTGCTGCTTTTCCTTCATGTCTTCCTTTGAAATTAGGTAATGAAGAGACTGAACATTTCCTGAAAGTGTCCTAAGAGCTTTTAAAATAGTGTTGTGGAACTTGCTACCTAGCCAGTCCTGAACAAAAGTATTTGGAACTGAAAGATAAACCGCACCTTCCTCTTGTCTGATGATAGCTGTGTCCTTAAACCAAGTATTGAAGTTAGGTTTTGACAACGAAAGCTCCATTTCTACCAATACACTATCCCAGAGTTTTTTGTTGTCCATCATGGTTTCTATTATATAGATAAAGGAAAAATATAATACTTGTTAAAATTCAAAGAATATGTTAGTAATATGTGTATAAGTTGTTAACAAGAAGAGCTTGTAAAAAAATAAAAAAATGTCTCAAACATACCAGCCAAAAAAGAGAAAACGAGCAAAAGCACACGGTTTTCTCGTAAGAAGCCGAACTAAAACAGGCAGGAATACCCTCCTTAGACGAAGACGAAAAGGACGAAAAGCCATCACTACTGTTTCCAAGTAAAAAGTTTGCATAAAGCAAAATAATGTTGCCAAAAAAAAGGAGAATATCTCGTAAAGAATTTCCTCATATTCTCTCTACTGGCAAAAGATTCAATTCACAGAGCCTTCTTTTGTACTTGGCTTTAGATAAAACCAATATTTTAAGCCGTTTTTCTTTCTCACTATCCAAAAAAACCTGTGCTCTGGCAACAGAGAGGAATAAATACAGAAGACAAGGCTACTCCTTGATAACAGAGAATCTAAAAAGGATAAAGCCTGGATTTCTTTTGTTTTTTTCCTTCAAAAAAGGCTCATTACCTATAAGTTACGACAAGTTGAGAGCTGAAGTCGAAGAGTTACTTTCTAATTCAGGTGTGATAATATAACCGGATGGCAAATATATTCAATTTTCTCATATCGACACCATTATATAACGGTTTTATCCTGCTTATAAAGAATCTTCCTTTTTTCGACGCAGGGGTGATCATTATTATCTTTACTATTGTGGTGAAGGTGATAATGCTTCCCCTTTCCCTGAAGGCATCAAGATCTCAACTGGAGATGAAAAGCACTGAGAAAGACCTGGCTTTGATCAAGGAACAGTACAAGGACAACAAAGAGGAGCATTCTCGGAAAACCATGGAATATTATAAGGAGAAAGGCATCAACCCTTTTAGCGGCTTTTTGGTTCTTCTGATCCAATTACCAATTCTTATCGGATTGTATAGAGTATTTATAAAGTCTGGACTTCCTGTCATAAATACTGCACTTTTGTATAGATTTGTCATGGCTCCAACCTCTGTGAATATGTTGTTTCTCAATTTGATAAATATTTCCCAAAAAAGCCTTATATTGGCAATCGTGGCGGGTATAACCACCTACTTTCAAGTCAGTCTAGCCTCAGGAGCACAGTCTCAAGGCACAGGTACACAAGGAGATGTAGCAAAAATGATGCAAGTTCAGATGAAATACTTTTTTCCTATCCTCATGACCTTTATCGCTTACAGCATCTCTTCAGCTGTCGTACTTTACCTTATAACAAGCAATCTCTTCGCTATTGGTCAAGAGATCTATATCAAGAAAAAGTATCATAAGACGACGTTAGTAGTTTAAAAATAATTTTCAATTTTGCAATTTACAATCAATTCTCAATGTTCCAATATTTGAAAATTAATTCATTGTAAATTCAATGAAAATTGAAAATTAGAAATTGAAAATTATTTTGTTAGATCCAAACTCCACAAGGAATTATCTCTCTTATTCATGAAAACCAAATATTGTTCGTTGTCGGACAGTATTGGTTTTATAACATCAATTGATTCCGATGAGTCTTCATATAGAGTGTCTACGATACTCGAGGTGTTGTTTTTTGTATCGTATTTCCAAATGTCATCCGTGTAAGATGAATAACCCATATACCAAGATGTAAGACTTGATCCACTCAAATTCCCTCTTGGAACAGCACAATAAACAATAGCTGTGTCCTTTTTGCTCCAAATGCACTTTTCCGGGAAAGTTGTCGGGGTTATAAGAGAGACGCTAGCGGTTTTCACATCGAAAACAGACATACTGAGACCCTCTCCTTGTTCAAGATAAAGAACTGAAGTTGCTGTTCCATTGACGAGCGTTGATAGTCCCGAAATATTTCCTAGGATGCGTTTAACTCCTCCTGATCCGGTATCTACCAAATAAAGAAATCCTGGGATGCTTTGAGCGGGTTTGGTCGTCAGAGCCACAGTTTTGACATTGACGAACTGAGAGAGTAATTCCTTGATCGGTGAACTCCATATCTGTTTTCTATTCTGTCCACTCATGCTCGATACGAAGCCTAAAGAGCTGGTTTCTCCAGTAATAAGATAAAATACATTATTTCCAAAAACCGAAACATCCTTGATGTTTAATGGCAGCGTCACAGCAGAGACAAGACTTTCTGTTGTTGTGCTCAGGTCTTTTATTGTAAGGGCATAAGTGTCTACAGTTACGTCATCATCTTTCAAATATCGAACAACAAGCGACGAATTACCATTTCCCCACAATGCATCATAAACCACAGGAATTGTTGTGTTGGAAATTCTATGACTGAGCGGTGAAAAAAGTTCAGTTTCAAATATATGTCCGGTAGCTTTTTCTATATAACGGACCACAGTTCCCGCTTTGAAGTCCACAACTCCAGCTCCAGCTACGGGTTCAGTAGAAAGTTTCCTGAGCTTCTGTGTGTATTCTACAACCGGAGTTTCTGTGGTTGGTTGTTTGTTGATTGTGGAGGTGGCTTGTGGAGACGCAGTTCCTCCCCCAAACGGCAAGAAGCTCTTGAATATAGAAACTGGTGAATTAGGATCAGAGTTTTTATTTTGAAGTAGGAAATAATAACTAATTAGTACAATAACTAATAAAGCTAAGGTGACTGAAACAGTAATGATGAGAGGTTTTTTAGACATATATTATAGTCCTACTGATACATGCCAATGGTCCCCCGTCGAGGCAACTGCCCCACCACATTTTGCTCCCTGTGGTTCCCATAGGAATGTTGTTTTTTTCCCACCAAGTGTTTGAGTGTAAGTTGTGCATCCATTAGAACTGCCAGGCATACCTCTTTTTATGACTGTGTCAACTTGTGAGTTCGATAGCATATCCACAGCCCTTCCTTGGTAATGAAGAGAGTTTGGATCGTGAGAGCCACCTGTATCACTTGTTATATTGAATGGACATTCACATTTCGCTCTTAAGTCAAATAAAGACGCCTCAGTCGAAGTGAGTAACCCTCTACCAGGTATCCCTCCTGTACCTGTTCCACCTGAAGCCACTGTTGGAGGACCTGTTTCAGTTTTCGGTCTGGGTATGGCTAGTTTAAAGCTTAGAATCTGAGGATTGATGGTGTTAAGGATGATCCAGGCACCAATAACTAACAAAAGGCCAACAATAGCATTTGTTACCCATTCTTTTCCTTGGGACTTCCCAGATATGGCGTCCGATGTGGCATATGTAATGCCGCCGAATGTGATCATTACAAAGGCCATTACCGCGGCAATTCCGATTGATAAATTAAATACACCCGGAAGGTATTTTTCTAAGGTTGTTTTACAATCTGTGCCTGTACAGTTATCACCACTAGAACTCGTTCCAGGAAGAGGAGCCAACAGTGTATAACTTTCAGCGTGTACAAAAGATATTGAAAAAGAAAACATTAATATAGAGATCACTAGAAGATATTTTATTTTTGTGAGAGTTTTCATTTACGTATATTATAGCTACTGAGCAGTTTTTTGGCCAAATGTCAGATCGAACTCACTTCTGGAAACTTGTAATATCTTATAAGAATTTTCAATAGACAAAGATATATTCGAAGTCCCATTCGTTCCTTCTATTTGACGAAAAACTCTGGTTGTTTGAGTAGTGTCATTGTCTATAGAAATTCCATTTATAGACCATTTATATGACAGTTGAGGAGAATAGGGACTTGATACTCCAAAAAAGTAAGGCATTCCTATTATAGAAGCTTCTTTTGAATCATTCATGGAAACTGTTCCAATCAAAGCTTTCTGGAATTCTATTCCGTATAAAGGGCTTTTTCGATAAAGAACCACTGTCGGATCGATAGGATTGACTACCGTTTCTGCATATCCTACCCCTGCAGTATTAGCTGAAGTGACCTCCACTTCTACTTGAAGAGGACGAGATATTATAGATCCAGTCATGTTGTAAGTGCTTTTCCCATAACCAGAGTCACTGTCCATTACACTACCATTTAGTTTCCATTTGTAGACCAAGTTGTTTGGAGACACTTCTCTACCATTTGTTCCTATCATGTGAGGCACAGCTATGAAGGTGATTTTATTTTCGTGGCTAAATAAAGTTCTACCTTTGAAAAAAGGTGGAGTAAGGCCTGTTGTTTGCCAGGTAAGGTCCACGGCAACGGGTTTAAATGAAATGATTTTTACAATCTTATCACCTTCATTTGTTATAACGTCGATTTCCAAAGTTGTCAGCTTATTCAAGTCACCAGTAACAAATTGAAATGTTTTTTCTCCAATGCCTTTTAGACTGGTCTTTCCGTTGATTTTCCAGGTGATATTAGCAGTATTTATATTTGTACTATAGCTTACAACTGATGCATATACGCTTTGATTTGGACCAGGATTTTCCGGACTTATCGTTACCTCTATATCTGAGCCAAGGGCTTGAGCCTTAAGATTTACTGGGAAAAATAATCCAGATGATGCGAATATTAGAAAAAAAGCGATTAAAATAGATTGCCTCATTTCCACAATTATACCACGGGTATCTTCAAGACAGATTGGTTTATGCACACTAAGCGGCTTTTTGATCGTCATGATCTTCTAAAAGATTTTGAGATTGATTGGGGATTTCTTCAGGTCCTTTTGTTGCAGAATTGCTTCTAGCCATGAGGAAACTTATGATCCCATCAAGTCCCCACAGAGGTAGTTCATCTAGCCCCGGCACTAGTTCAGCAAAAAAGGCCCCTACCAGTGAGAAAAGCCTTTTAGGATCAGCCATACTTTGCCCCCGTAACTGCAAATACAAAGCAAAGCTCATTCCTACAAAAATATCGACAAAAGGATTGATAACTAATCCGATTACCATCCATTCCAAGACAATCTGTATAAGATCAACAGCAAAAAGAGCTCCGATAACCAGACCCCATTCTACATTCGATATTTTTTGACCTTTATCATTGAACATATTTATTTTTTTGAACCATTTTCCAGATCGCTCTTCGCTTTTTTGATCGACAATATCTGTGATGGATCTGACGTGATAATCTGATCTTCGGTATAAGAGGCTATGATCTTGATCGCGACATGCTTCAAACCAGCAAAGAATATACCCTCCCCTACGTCTGATTCAAGCAAAAGATATTTCTCTTCGTCGGTGAGGTTAAATGTCTTTTGCAGGTTATCTATTGTGGTTGGCGATTGTTTCAGAAGTATCTGTATCGATGAGTTGGTAATAATCGGTACTCCGTATGGTGATTTCAAGAAGTCGTCAACGTCCTGAGTTATCGTAGCAAGTCCCAAGAAATATTTTCTTCCTCTTTTTGCAAGAGAAAGCAGAAATGATGCTGTATCTTCGGATTTCATCATCCACCATGCTTCATCGATAACAAGAAGTCTCTTTTTCAATTTCTTTCTGATCATGTTCCATATATAGTGCATGATTATATACATCGCAATCGGCTTCAGCTCATCCTCCATATCACGAAGAGAGAAAACAATGAATTTTTTGTTTATATCCACATTTGATGGTCTGTTTATGAATCCGGCCCATGTTCCTCTGGTGTATTTTGTTAGTCTCTGAGCCAAAGATTCCCCTCCTTCCATTCCAGAGAGCACAAGTTCGAAGTCTGACATGAGCGGAGGCTCCACATTCTCAAAGTTAGAGTCTGCGGTTATGTCTTTCAATGCATAAGTTTCTGTTATGGCTCGGTCTATTATCGCGTCTTCCTCAGGGGAGAGGCCTCCCATCATGATACGGAAAAGCCCTACGAGGTTTATGATGTTTGATCTCAGAACGTTGGCAAAGGATTCCCCTTCTCCAGGCACAGACAACTCAAATGGATTGATATGATGCTCGGAGTTCAAAGAAATATTAAAGAATCTTCCTCCAACCGTTTCTGCTAGATATTCATATTCTTTTTCTGGATCAATAACGATGACATCCGTATCGAACATGAGAGTTCGTAGGATTTCCAGTTTTGTGGCATAGGATTTTCCTGATCCGGACTTGGCAAAGGTTATCGAGTTGTAGTTCTCAAGAGAAAACCTGTCAAAAAGAACAAGAGAGGAATTGTGGCGATTGATCCCATACAAGATTCCCTTGTCAGATGTGAGGTCAAAAGAAACAAATGGAAAAAGCGAAGACAGTGGAGAGGAATTCAGCTTGCTATAGACCTTGAGCTGGTCTGTACCGAGTGGGATGGTAGTTTTGAAGCCTTGTTCCTGCTGGAATAATGCTGGTTTTACATACACAAGCTTTGCTTCCAAGATCGATTTTATTTCTGACTCAATCTTGTCCAGTTCGCCATCTGAATCTCCATAAATAGTGATATAAAGACCCACATCAAAGAGTTTTTCTTGTGCTTGTTGCAACTGATCTCGAAGATTTTCAAGGTCCTGATATGCGGTGTCGAGCATCGGATTTCTGACTAGACCTTTGGCTTCACGGGTATTTATCTGACTTTGGACCTCAGCCACTTTTTTTTGAAATGTTCTCAAAACCTGAGCTGTTTCTATCGGTTCGATGAATATTGAAATATCAAAAACCTTATCGAGGTTTATAATAGGTCCAAACCAGTTCTCCGCAAGATATCGGGGGTATGAGATGACAAAAAAGCTTCTCAGGACCTTCTCTCCGAGATTTATTTCTTTCGGAGTCACCTTCAAAGCGCTCGGAGCTATGACATCCTTCAATTCCAACGCCGAAGAATCATATATTTCCTGAGGAAGGATGGTGGAAATAGACGGCTCCTCTTTTTTCTTTTTTATAAAATCAAATATTCCCATTTTTTTAACTTGTTTTAATTGGTTTTTCCGTATCACCAGGATTAAATATTTTGTAGAACAGTTCAATTACCTCTTCAGTCCCCAGTCTTATTACTCTTATTCCGCATCGTGATAAACCCTGTTCAACAACAGAGACCCTTTGTTCTAGCTGGGTTCTGTTTTCTTCAAAGCTAGCCTCTTTGTTTTTTCTTTCATCATCAGCTGATTTCTTTTTAAATAGCCCGCCTGCAACTCCTCCACTTAAATTTATCAAGGCTGGATCATAAGGAACAATGATAAAAAAACTTTTTGTCATTATGTTCGTTGTTTCTGTAAATTTCTGCACAAACTCAATGTATTCCCTGGTCTGGATTTTCATTAAGTCATTTATCTGTTCTTTGTATCTATCCTCCAACAATGCAATATAGGGTCTGATATCTAATCTTCGAGATTGAATTGAGATTTGAACAGTAAAATCAAGAGAATTCAAAAAATCTTGGAATTGAAGGATGATAGCATTTCTCTCATCTTCAGATTTCAAGCTGAAGTTAAGAGATGACGCGAGTACAATTCCACGCATAGAGCCATCTTTGAGCATAACTATGCCATCTCTGACTTCTTTTATAGGAACAAATTCTTGTGTAGCTTTTGAAGAAACTGCCATATGTATAAGTATAAAGTATTATGTATAAAGTATAAAGGAGACAGAGAAACTAAAAGCAATAAATTTTTCTATACTTTATACATTATACTTCATACTGGCATTGTTACTTCGTATTTTTTCCGCCTTCGCCGGTAAGAGGATTTAAGTTTTCATTTATATCCAAACTCCAAGATAACTCTTTTAATTTGCTGTCAGAAAGTCGTGGAACATAAACTTGGCTGTCTGCTTTGTCCACCACAGTCGATTTTTCCACTTTTCTTTCTTCTTTTTTCCAAATATAGAGGTTTTGCTTTGTGTAAAAAAAGAATGCCGCCTCAAGAAAATCTATGAAAGGTTTATTGTTTATTTTGTGAAAAGCTAGAGCGAGAGAAAGAGGTATCACCAAAGCTATAAACAATAGTGCCACATAGAAAGGAAGAAAGGTGTAAATTATAAAACACATTCCCGCTCCTCCCACGAGATAAGTAAATTGTTTAATGGTAAAAGGTCCAATTATCTTATCTTCTATCTCGATGAATTGTGGTACTTGATATTTCATTTTATTCTATAGGTTCACGATAAGGATCAACTTTGTGGATTACAGGATCAACATGAACTTCTGGTTGTTTCTCAGGTTCCATTTTAGGTATTTGAGGTGTTGCAGATAGTTGATTTGACTGAATTTCGGGAGTTGATGCTGCGGTTTGAGCAGGTTTCGTTTGGATAGGGTTTTCAACTGGTTTTACCTCCAGGATTTTGTTATTTTGTGAGTAATTTATATGAGAACTTCTCTCGGTATTTGATCCTTGAGATTCTGACTCAGTTACTTCTTTATGTTCTGAAATAGTGGGTTTTTGTTCCGCACTTACAGGTTTATATATTGGCACATAACGTGGGGGCGGAGTATATGCAGGCTTCTCAATTTTTGCTGGTTCAGGTGCCTTGATGACATTCTCGCTCGGAAGATTCACAGGTCTTATCTCAGGCAAGTTATTTGGAATTACAATTTCTTTAATTTGGTGTTTCTGTTGAGGGATTTCTAGTGGCTTTTTACCTGATTGAGAATCTTTTTCTTTATTCTGTACTGACTTTACGGCATACTCAAACACTCGGATTTCCAAATCTTCGATTATCTGTTCCGCAAGAAGCTTGGATATTCCAAGTTCAGATGTAAATAGCGTTGTGAAATTCTGGGGATCGTCCAGGCCGAGCAGTACAAATAATACGTTGTTGATCAAAGTGTCTGTTTGGGTAGGATTGAGAGAATATTTTTTGGAGATCTCTTCCGTTCTTTTTTCCCACGCACCGTCAAAAATCAAATCTTGTACAGGTTTAGAGAGATTTTTTACATATTCTGGTATTTCTTTTTGTGTTTCTTTGTTCATATCTTTCTATGTTAAGGTCTAGGAGGTGCTGGAGGAGGTGGCGCAGGAGTCGGAGAGGTAGCAGGTGCTGGTTTGGCAGTAGATGCTGGATCTGGAACAGCGCCATCAGGACTTAGCGCTTTGAGTGCATCAACAGCTTTTTCCTCCTTTGTCCTACTACTAGACACTCCTCGTACTCTTCGAGCCAGTTCTCTCCTATCATTAGCTGTCAAAGGTGTGTTTGTAATTCCAGCGATGTTTGTAACAACTCCAAATGTGTTTGCTACACCTCTCCATATAGGAGACATGTTTTCAATATTATTTGCCATTGCCCCTACCCTTGCTTTATATGAAGAGTCAAGCGCAGCTTTATTTACTTCTTTGTGTCCGTCAAGAGCCTTTTTTGCTTGTTGCACTATCTTATCCTCTTCCTTTACTTGTTTTTTCTTATCATCAATTCTTTCTTGTATTGCATCCATCTCATCTTGAATTCTAGCTTTATCAGATGATTGTAAAGTATTTTTAAATTCTTTTTGTTTTGCTTTCAATAAGTTCTCTTCATTTTCGACTTCTTCATCCAATTTTTCTTTTGCCCGATCTGTTCGATTTTTTGCAGTATCGTATGCATCCTGCAGAGGTTTCTTCGCTTCCTCATCACGTGTTTTCGCATCAGCATATTCCAGATCAGTTGGTTTGTACTGTTTTGCTTTTTCTTCGGCTTTCTTTCCTTGCTCTTCGCGTATTGCTCGATAGTTTGCATTTTTATCTACAGTTCCGAAATCGTTCTTCATTCCAGCTGCACCTGCTATCGCTCCAAATCCACGTGAAGCTCTAGCGTCAAAACTACTCTTAGCAGCTTTGTTTCCTGCTGTAAGAAACATTTTTGCTAAATTTCTATTTACAAAACTACTATCTGCTGACGTTGCTGTATCTTTGAGGGATTTGCTATTTGCAGCATAGTTACCTAGTCTACCAGCTGACATTCTACCGACTTTTGCTGTTGTACCCACCATGACACTACCTGCAAATGAGGTCAGTCCACTTGTTGCCTGTTTTATCAGAGAGTGACCTTGCTCTGAGGTTTTCTTGGCTGTGATTAGTGTAAAGATCACAAGGCCGATTATGACTACGAAGTTAAAAATTAAACCTATGCTATTATCTGAGGTTCCACCGATTTCTCCTCCAGTTCCCGCCACAAGGGTTCCCCAATCACCATGTTTAATAAAACCATCGCTTGCCATAAGGGTCAAAACTACCCATGTCATAAGCATATATATAGGAGCAAAAAGAAGCTGACTGTTGAAAGCTTTCCACCAATCCTTGGCATAACCTTCCATAAACGGCAAAGCCATTCCCATATAAGCTATAGGCGAGAGCATTAGAAGTACAAGAAGAGTAATGTATCGTATGGCAAAAATAATAGAAACAGCAAAGAATACAAAGGCCACGACCAAGAATAAGACAGTTCCCATAAGTGAGAAAGTTAGCAGGTTTCCCTTTTTTATTTGTGCCGACACCTCCTCAAAAGATTTGTTTGAATAAAAACTTGTCATTCCTAGGTTATTCATGAAGGGTGTAGACAATCCCCCTTTTGAATTAAGGGAGTTCTCAAAACTGCTACTACCGGGAGGTTTTGGAGTTGTATCTATTATTGAATTATAAAAACCTACGCTTACGATATTTGAGGCGTCTATCATTACCTTGGTAAAGAACAGACTGAAATTTATAAGAAGAGAAGCCAGAACGATGCCGGTGATGAATTTTCTGATCTTGGCCACATCGCTTAGACCGATAATGATCTTTATTCCTTCATATACGAGAAGGAATATGAAAGCCATGTTCATCAGATCTCGGATGACCTTCCAAGCAATGTTGATTCCTTTTATTTCGCTTATGTTTTTGGACATTTCTACTATTGTGAATTTGATCACAAAATCCAAAATAGAACCTGCGAGATATAGTATAAAAGCAGCTATTTTTAAGATCGTATTGTAAAAAAAGTTACCAAGAAAATCCCCAAAACATGCAGGATCGAGAATGTCAGTCCAATCACATATTTTGACTGTTGGAGGTGGAGCGGGTGGTAGGGGTCCGCTAGGTGTGCCAGTTCCCTCAGCTGGGACTGCGGATGGATTCCAAGAATACTCTGGTCCATATGTTCCGCTACTGCATTCTGCGTAAGAGAAATTCGATTGAGATGTGTGTCCATCTGGCCAGGTACGAAGACAGGCTCCAGTTTCTGCATAAACTCGCGATCTTGGACCAAAAAACCCTAGAAGCAATATTGTTGTTAATATGTAAGGTAAAAACTTTTTCATTCTTTATTGGTTACTTCTCTTTTACTTTACTCCAATTACTAAAATTTCTTTTCATATTTTAATTTTATAGAGAATTAACTTTATCTACTAGAGCAGAGATTTGATTTATCAATATTAATTTTGTAGCTTCAGTAATATTTTTTAATGAGTCGGATGTCGCTCCCCCAAGAATATATAGTTTAAGAGTATTTAAATTTTTCTGAATTGAGTCAATCAGATCTTTCACTGGTTGGTTAGAAGATGTATTTTTATATATGTCTAGTTTTTGACTAAATTGAGTAATTAAAGCCGCCGACACGCCCGCCTTGAGGAGGTCATTACCTGGAAGTAGATTCATTCCTACAAGTGTAAGTTTAAATTGGTTCAAATCATTTACAAATTGCACGTTTATTGGATTAGGAGCGGTGGGTGTTGGTGTTTGGGTAAAGCTTCCACCAGTACCACTTAACGTCACAAGAACAATATTTGAACGTTCTTTGAATTTTGGAACACCACCGTTTCTGCTATTGCCGGACGTGACCATAAAACCGATCTGATCCCCGCTTTTCAGTCTTACTGCAGGTGTCATTGGCGACCAAGCTGTTCCGTAGTACCAATTTCTTGGCAATTGATCGAAAAGCGTTGGTCCAGTTCCTCCTGCTTGTGCTCGATCATGCCTCATTTGGATAAAACCAGAACCGACCCACTGTCCGTTTATTTTTAAGAAAAGCCAAACAGTGTATTGGATGGTGTCACTCGCTGCAATTCCCGGTCCACCGAATTGGTCTGGCCATCTTCCTACCCCATCTTTTTTACTGAAATCAAATCTCCAATCTCCACTGAAATCTATACCAGAAATTTGAGTTGTCTCAGGCCAGCTCGTGACATCTGCCACTGCATTGACGATCCTTACTGTAGAAGGATCAATCGTACCTGTTATTGTTCTCGTCCCTCCTCCACTGTTGTGAGTGACAACTCCGTCTCCTACATAGCGATCGGAGCAGGTTCCATCTGTTCCACAACCGCTTGGCGACCATCCCGCTCCTTGTTCATCCTCCGCAGTTCCATTTATCGCGTCATAAATATATCCATCAGGGAAAGCGATGATGTCACTTGCAAATCCGCTGCAGTTGTTTCCGCCGGTTTTTGAGAGTAAACCCGCTATTCCATTGTCATCTCCTATCAATTTGATGGATCGCTTGAGGAGTTCAAGTCTGTTGTTAACAAACGGAGTACTTGCTTGACATTCGGCAACGCCTTTTTTGAACGTGTATCCATCTGCGATCATCGAGTCCTTTGCTTTCTGAACATCAGCTTGATGATTTCCGTGCTTGGTTCCGGCATCAGATGGTGCTGGTACTCCAGGATCATTTCCGCCACCAAGTTTAACATTATCAGTGGTACAGCTATCATTACCGCTTGCATCAGTCGTACAAACGGGAGTTTTTACGACTATTGGGCTCGTCGTGCAGGTGACTTCGCCTGGAGTGGTGTTTCCGTCTGCATCTCTAGAACCAGGTCCTGACGTACAAGAAGTCTGGCCTCCCGTAAATCTTCCGCCATTAGGATCTACCTGTCTTTGTGGATTGTCGCGTAGTTGGTCGGTATAAGATTTCCCTGCAGAAGTTGAGGGGCTGCTCAAACCTCGCAATCCCCCAATCGCTTTGTTCATCAGTTGTCCAATCAGAGCTCCAATAAGGTCTTGTATCTCATGAGCATTTACCAAGCCTTGGAGACCGGCCGGCAGTGCTTTGTCGAGCTGACCTGCGATAACGCTTCCGGGAGTCTCAACTGTCTTTGCTCCTTTTACACAGTCACCGGCTTTTTTCCCTGCCAAGGCGTTATTCTCTCGTTTTAAATTACCTATTTCGATCAATCTTTCATTATCATCAATATCCTTCTGAGTTATCACTCCCGCAGCACTACACTTCTCGAAGGATAAGAATCCATTTCCTTGTTCCAGCTGTTTTTGTTTATTTTGTTGCTCAGTGCCTATTTTAATTGAGAGAGATTGTTTTGCTTCTAGATAGGATCCATAGGGATTATTTTGATCATTTTGAGTCACTTCTAACCACCCCTGCCATCCTCCCGCACTGAAATCTCGCGTGAATTGATCATAATTGTTTTTAATTGTACTTAGGCTGCAAGAATAGTTTTCGTTGTCTGATAGATAGTTTTTAACGAGAGCGAGACGTACTTGAGCTTTGAATGGACTACAAAGTTTATTCAAGTCCGTACCTGACAGAACGTGAGAAGCGATATTATCAGCTGAATCTAGAAAAAACTGTCCAGGATCTGTAACATACGCAGGATTTCCTTGGAAACCAGAGTTTATCCAGTTTACAGTTTCGGCTGTTAGTTTTTCTACCATTTTCTGCGCGACTGCCTTGGCTATGAAGTTTCCCGCAAACGAGATGACTGACTGAACTACGTCAACATACTGAGCGTGAGTGGTTTGAGGAGCAATAAATAGTAAAGAAAACGAGATCGCCAGAATCCCTAAATATTTCTTCATTGAAGGTTTAAAAAAAGACATAGAAGTAACTTAATTATACACTAACTTGTCCTTTATAAACTATCTATTTGTACACATTGAAATACTCGCTATATATTCTTGAATTTAAAATAAGCTTGTAGGTTAGTAAGGCTGGTTTGAAAGTTGATTGTATCGTTTGCAAACTGGTTTCCTACAGACAGACTTTTTACAGGATCAGTAAAAATTACCCTAAGAGCTTCAAGATCAGCAAGAACAGAACTAGCGCTATTTAATAGTGCTAAATGCATAGTCACAACATCTACTGGAACTTCCATTTCACTTAGACTTCTAACTATTCCCTTCCCTGTCACTATTAGTGGGTCTAGTTTTGACATCTCATTCTCGTTTGCAGATTGGGTGGCATTATTCAAAATTGTTACAGGATTCTGCACTTGATTCAGTTTCTCTATCACATCTGTTATTAGTTTTGCTTTATAATTCTTTACAGTATCCAGATTTGCATTTGAACTTATATTCAGGTTTGAACGTATATAGACAGGAGCTTTATTTTGGCTGTATTCAGGGTTCGCAAGAACATTTTGAACTATTTGAGCATTGGTTTCACTTGTTATAGTTTGACCTCCTTTTTTTGCAAGTAGATATTGGGAAAAATAATCCTTAGCTAG
Source organism: Patescibacteria group bacterium (assembly GCA_013816135.1). GTDB lineage: Bacteria > Patescibacteriota > Minisyncoccia > Phycocordibacterales > DATDWN01 > C7867-006. The sequence continues at coordinate 30,040 of JACDEV010000005.1, forward strand.
TTGTGCAGTTAAACTGGTTTCATCAAATGTGTTCGAGTTGTTGTTTGTTAGAATATTTGTCGAACTCTGATCTACTGAGGTTAGAATCTTTTTCCAGTCATTATTTGTAGAAAGAGCTGTGTTTCTAGGATTTTCTACAGAAACAGTGGCTGTGGTTTTTTGGGAAAGTTGGCCTACGGGTCTCGTAAATAACCAAACAGAAATTATACTACTCATACAAAGGATGAGTATTACATATACACGAGACCAGTTTTTCTTTTCGGGCATGGTTTGATTATATCACAGCGGACTATGCTCTATAACGCATGCTTTGCTAACCAATATATAGCCAAGTATGAAAGTGCGATACAAGCAAGAAAAACAAATCTAAGGATAAAAATTGGTTTTTCTTTATATGGTTTTTTTGTTATCAGTCGATAGCTTATTATTGAAGCTGGAATGGCGAAAATATACAATAAATAAAAGGATAAAAATATAGGTACAAGTAAAATAGCCAATGCCATACATAAGCCTATTATTATAGGTGCCCTGTTGCCAAATAATGTTCCAATAGTCATAACTCCTTCAGCTTTGTCCCCTTCTATATCTTTCATATCCTTGAAATTTATAGCCAAAGTAACGATTATTATTATTCCTACTGCAAGAAGTATCGGAAATACTTGTATTTCTTTATGAATAGAAACATAAAAGAATCCCGCAAGTATAGTAGAGAGGCATGCAACACTTATAAGGAATGATGAGACGATTGGGAATCTTCGAAGCCGCAAGGGTGGAGCGGAATAAATATAAGAAGCCGCAGCATAGACCAAGGACATGAAAAATGGATAAAAGCCAGCTGACCATGAACCAAACAAGGCAATTACTAGAAACAAAAATCCTATTTCGGACATTTCTTTTTCGCTTAATTCTTTTTTTATAAGAGGTCTTTCTGTATTTGATATTTTGTCTATTTCTATATCAATTATGTCGTTCAAATGAACCGCATGCATCCATAAAGCAGTCCATGCAATCATGAGACAGATAAATCCTAGTGTGTCGATCCAGACGAATTTATTTCCAAGATCATTTATGTAGGCGTATCCAGCGCCGCAAGCAAGAGAAGCAAGATAAAAGTTCAGTCTTTCTGGTCTAGAATTTTTTACTACAGCCAAGAATTTTTGTGAATTTATTTTCCAAAACAAAATTCCTCCAAATATACATGAAATAATGAATAATATTTGAGACATTAGTTTATCGAAACCTAATTCAAAAAACCTGATATTTGATACCAACAAACTTCCCTCATGGAGTGTGTTATGTAATATATTCGAATTCACAATCGTATTTTGGAAGTATGTGAGAATTTCGGAAACTCCTACTCCATGCAGATGGATAAGGGTATATAAAACACCAGGAAGACTTCCAAGAACAAATCCAAGTATGTATGTAGAAAGTGTAGTAAGAGAAGCTTTCAGGAGATTTTTTTCTGTTTTCCAAACAAAATAAAAAACGGAAATTAGAATAATAAGTATTTCTACCCGAATGCCATAGGTTGCCCCTTGAGAAGCATTAGATCCAAAAAAAGTAAAAAAGTCATAAATAAGTCTTGATCCACTTTCAAAAACATAGGTCATTTTAAATCCTAATCCACGGCTTAAAAGAAGGTCAATTATTGGAGCAATCCATATAACAGGCAGACCAAAAAGAATTATTTTTGCGGACACTTGGTAATCTTTTGTCGAAAATCCTAGGATACAAATGGTTCCAAGAACGGTGGCAAGGAAAAATAATCCATAATGAACGAGAGTATATGGATCCGAAGTGATAACTCCGGTAGAGCTGTGGCTAGATAATGATTCGAAAATAAAACGTACGAACAATATACATACAAACGTGACCACCCAACCACTCAATGTCACCTTTTGATTTTTAATATCTGTTATGAATTTTTCCATTATATGACAATTGTTTTACAAAACTTAATCCATGTTTCAAGCGATATATCTTCTGCTCTGGCTTTTGGATCAAGATTTAAGATGTCGAAAGCTTTCAAAAGCTTATCTTTTTTATATATCAGAGTGAGATTGGGAAGTAATTGTTTACGTTTGTGGGCAAAGCCAGCATGAATGACCTGGAAGAATACTGCTTCTCTAACATTTTGCAGTCTTTTTTTTGAGATTTTTTCTATGTATAACACAGCAGAGTCGACGTTTGGTTGTGGAGAAAAAGCTCCGCGACCAACAGTTCGAACATAAATAGGATCACCGAAGGCTTTGACCGAGAGTGACAACAGACTTTCTTTCTTGTCCTTTGCCACAATGCGTTCCGCAACTTCTTTTTGGACAAGAAGGGTCATTGATCGTGGCTGATGGTCCGACTCGAGAAACATTCTGATTATCTGACCAGTAATATAATAAGGGATATTTGCCACTATCTTATACGGTCCTTCCGCAATATGTGGTATCTCAACATCCAATATGTCTGCGTGCACGATCTGAAGCTGTTTTAATGCTATCTCCTTCATAAAGCTTTTATGAAGTTCCGGAATAAGTCTGTCGTCCTTTTCTATTGCAATAACTTTCGCACCACTTTCTAACAATGCTTTAGTGAGGACGCCTTCCCCTGGGCCGATCTCTATTACAATTTCATCTTTATCTATCATTGAAGCTTTGACGATATCGGAAATAATCTGAGGAGAGTTAAGAAAATGTTGCCCTAGTGATTTTTTGGTATGCATTTTTCTAAGTGCTTAAAACTTTTTTATTATATAGATAAATCATTATGTAAATCATTTATCATATATAAATCAGTAAGGTAAATCATAGTATAAATCATAGTATAAATATAACATATAAACGCTACACCTGAACTATCTACCACAATACGTTACAATCTTGCTATAGCAAGATTGTAACGTATTGCCACCGATACGATCTAGGAATTTTATCGGTACTTTACCAAGAAAATCTATTAAGAAAATCCGAAATAAGCTCTAACTGGTTTGTCATATTCCAAAGCTTCAACAATCATATATAGAATATCTTTACCTATTTTTAAGTCAGCTTTCAGTAAGGTTATCAAGTCTTCACAATCATATGGATAAATCCATACGCTGTCTTGGAGGCGCATAAATCCAATCGATATGAGCGTATATCGTATGTGCTCGCGTATCGCTTTCTTTCCTTCTGGTATGTCGAAAATTAAAACTCGCCATTTACCATCCCATTTTTTCTTATTATTTTTTAGGTTATCGTATAAATTTTCTCTAAGTAGATAAGTCTCACCTTTTTTGGTGATGCGTAGCATATTGTTGTGGTATTCCAAAAAACCCGCAATGATCAATCTGTTTCTAGATGCATTAATAAATTCTTTTTGTCGTCCTTTTTCTAATAAACCTAATTTTTTCATAGCAACTAATACACCTGGTGCTATTAAACTAACTCCAATTATTCCAGTAGTAGCAACTGTTCTCAAAATAATTTTTTTCAGATTAGCCTTACGATTTTTCTTTGCAATGTCCTTCTCTAAGTTTTTGTTCATATGTTTTTCTTATAATCACCATACGTTACAATCTTGCTATAGCAGTATTGTAACGTATGGTGATTTGTAATTCAATTTAATATTAACATTCAATCCTAATATTAAAATTCAATTTTAAACAAAGGTTTTCTTGGAAATTCGCCAAGGAAAGTTTCTTTCTCTATGTATTTTTCAGGCACATCATCAATAAATTCAGATCTTGAGTTTACTTCCATTGTACCATATATTGTCCGGGTTTGTGCATGTGTCAAGAAGAGCTTTTTGCCTGCCCTTGTGACCGCTACATAGAAAAGTCTTCTCTCTTCTTCACTATCTTCCCCTGATTTTTTTGCTTCCCCCATCCTTCTATGAGGGAAAAGATCGTTCTCTAATCCGCAGATGAACACAGTATGGAATTCTAGCCCCTTTGATGAGTGCACCGTCATCAATTTCACTCCATTTTTGCCTCCATCCAATGCATCTTGATCAGAGGCTAAAGCGGTATCTGTCAGGAATTTTTCTATTCCCTCTTCTCCAGGATAAATATCATATCCTATTGCAAGTGTTACAAGTTCCATTATATTTTCCAATCGATCAGTGTCTTCTTCAAATCCGGTTTTGTACATATTCTCCATTCCGGAAGTTCGGATTATGTGTCGCAACGCATCGGATGGCTTTTCTTGAAGCAGTACATCTTTGAAATCCGAAAGCATCTTCCGGAAACTTGAGATTTTTATTTTTGTCGCTTCCGGAAGAACATCTTCTAGCCCTTGGATGATTTTTTGAAGAGTTACTTTACCTATTCCTCTTGGTGGTATGTTGATGATCCTGGAAAAATCCGTAACATTTTCTGGATTGAGACTAGCTTTGATGAAGCTAACAGCATCTTTTATTTCCTTCCTTTCGAAGAATTTCGTGCCAAGCATTTGGTAAGCTACTCCATATGACATGAAAGCGTCTTCTAGTACTCTGGATTGGAAATTGGCGCGATATAAGACCGCCATATCCTCTGTGGACTGCCCTTTTTCTATTAATTCCTTGCATTTCAAGGCGATGAAATGCGCCTCATCTATCTCGTTTCTAGCCTCAAATACCCCTATTTTTTCTCCCTCTTTGTTCTCAGTAAATAATTTTTTCGGAATCCTGAAATTGTTCTGTTCGATTATTTTATTTGCAGCACCCAAGATGTTTTTTGTTGAACGATAGTTCTGTTCCAAAAAAAAAGTCGATACTTCAGGATATGTCCTTTCAAAATGAAGCATGTTCTTTATTTCTGCTCCTCGCCAACTGTATATGTTCTGGTCAGTGTCCCCAACCACGCAAATATTGCGATTTTTGCCAGCCAGTAACTCTACTATCTGGTTCTGGACTTTGTTTGTATCCTGATATTCATCGACATGGATATAGAGAAATCGATCCTGATACTTTTTCAATACTTCAGGGTACTTCTCTAAAAGTTTCAAACTTTTCAACAATAGATCATCGAAATCAAGTGCATGTTCCTTTTTCAATACTTCTTCATATCTGGTCCAGGCTTTCTTCACAAGTTCTGAGGTGAAATCATAACTTCCTCTTTCGCCATATTCGGAAAGACTAACCCCTCTACCCTTTTCGTTGGATATAATGTGCCTGATTTTATCCAGATATTCCTTTGGATCGACTCCTACATATGACAGAGCATCTTTCAAGGCCTTTTTTGAGTCAGCGGTGTCAAAAATATTGAAGTGTCTCGGCAGATTTAAAAGCGGAGCATTCTCTTTTATTATAAAAACGCCGAGTGAGTGGAAGGTGCTCATGAACGGCATGCTCCTTCGGAGATGGACAAGATTCGGATCTTCTTCAATAAGATTTCTTACTCTTTCTCTCATTTCCTTCGCTGCTTTGTTGGTAAAAGTTATAGCCAGGATTCTTTCAGGAGAAACTCCGCTAGCAATAATGTGCAAAATGCGATGTGTAATGGTTTTGGTTTTGCCAGCACCTGCTCCAGCCACAATAAGTACTGGTCCTTCAACAGCTAAAACAGCTTTTCTTTGTTCAATATTTAGAGATTCAAGATAATTCATTTCTGAGATTATAGCATTCTATTTTTCTAGGATTTTAAGCTGTGGGTAACTGCATATTGACCAAATGTATGAACTATATATAATAGATAGATACTGTACTGAGTAGATAGAAATACGGCCATACATAGCCATATTTTAACATCCGATTTTCCGAATATACGTTAAATTTTAGCTTATTTTAAGCACACAACAAGATCCGAAATTCAAACCAGGTCTTAAAAGCATGAGTCGAAGATTTCGAGAGAAATCTCTTCACATGGGATCAGGTAGAACATCGGTGAACATACTGACGTATTTGATCTTGAATCCAATACTATTTGCGTCAATTTTGGTGCCTTTCCAAGCCCAAGCAAGTATAGGATCCTTTTTTAGAGGCTTTTTTGCTCCTAGCCAAACTCAAGCAGAAGTAACATCAACTAATTCTCAAACAATGGCTTTGTTACAAGCTGCTATTTCTCCTGATCAGGAATCAAGCACGACTTCTGCAAAAGATACCCCTATTATAGAAGGAACATCCCTTTCTTCTGAAACATTTACTCTTACCCCTCCAGAAACTAAAACTTTTGAAGACGATCAAATTAGTTCTTATGTTGTGCATGAAGGAGATACACTTCCAGCCATCGCAAAGATGTTCAATGTTTCCGTAAATACTATTAGATGGGGAAATGATATTAAAGGAAATACCGTTACAGTTGGTCAGACCTTAGTTATTCTTCCAGTATCTGGGATTAAACATGTTGTAAAATCGGGCGAAAATCTACAAAGCATAGCTAAGCTTCATAAAGGAAACTTAGATGACATAATGCAATATAACAACTTAAGCAAAGACGCTAAGTTGGCAGTCGGAGATGTGATTGTCATTCCAGACGGTGAATCAATTCAAGTAACTCCAAGTACCACAAAAATAAAAGTAAATGGTGTCGGTAAATTAAGTCCAAACATACCTCAGTATCTAGGTTATTTCCTTCGACCTATAATTGGTGGAATAAAAACTCAAGGAATACACGGTCACAATGGAGTTGACCTTGCATCTGCTTATGGATCAAACATTCTTGCTGCAGCGGAAGGTGTTGTTATAATTTCAAAATCTTCAGGGTTCAACGGAGGTTATGGTTCATATGTGGTTATTAAACATGGAAATGGAACTCAGACTCTATACGGTCACCTGAGTGGAACAGCTGTCAGTGCAGGTGATGAGGTGACACAAGGTCAATTAATTGGATATATGGGAAACAGCGGGCATGTTACAGGTGTGACGGGGATACATCTCCACTTCGAAGTACGTGGCGCTCGCAATCCATTTTAGAACTTCCAAATCTGGCGAACTCCTTGTTCCCAAATTTAAAATACTCGTCACCTTACAGGTGTAAGGCTCCTCATCTTTTAAATTTCACCACAAGGGCACTTCTTGTTTTATAAATAAAACAATGTCGCTCACGTCGGATTTCATCCAGATTTTGAAAGTTCATAATCCTCCGAGCTGTTTTAAAAATATATATAGTGATTGTTTTTGGATTTTGTTATATGTATTATTAAACTATAATTTACTTATCATTAATATAAAAAATATGTTTGGATTTGGAAAATCAAGTCGGGAGGGTTTCGATAATCTTGAAGCAAAAAAATTAGAAGCAGAAAGTGCTATGGTAGATGCCCAGAAAATTATTGATTCACCTGTAGATGGTAGTGAGGCTAGATTAGACGCTGATATTAAAGCTCATCATGATAAAGCAGATGCTATAGATAAAAAAGTTACCGCAGAAGTAAAAATGGAACAACATATTGAAAGAGCTCATGGAGAAGCATTGAAAGAAAATGAATCTGGCATTCATAACTTTTAGTTAATTTATAAATAAAACGTCGGATATCCGACGTTTTTTTTGGTTAACTATTTCTTAACCATTCCATATATGCGCGCCTGTCGCCAGTGCGATCTGCTTCTGCTCGCATAATCTCTTCTTTTGCCTTCCAGTCATCATAGTTTTTCAGAGCACTTTGAAGTTTTACAAGAGAATAGATAATAGTTTTTTGTTCTTCCACTTATCACCTCATTAGAAAACTATGGTTACGAAATACCTCTGATCTTAGTCTCTCCGTCTAACTTCGCGAATTGCTAGGACGCTAGAAACCAAGCACAACATGGCAAAACCCAGAGCTGTGAGGACAAGTCTTGAGTCGGTTTGCTGAAATGCAGTTACAAAAAAAACTGCGGTTCCAACAACTTCCAACACCCCGATTATTCCGAAAACAATCTTTCTCATGACACTCTCCTGTTAAAGAACATTCCCTTAAAACCAAACTATCACAGATAATTTATTTTTAAGGAAGTTCGAGAAAAAGAAAACTTCCTCTCGAACAATTTGTAAAAAAGAACGCGTGCAGTCTGAGTCTTTGGCACAGCAAGTGTTGGCCACCTCCTTCAGAAGAAATTTAGCCCTCGCCTAGCGACTCAATGACTCCTTTTTCTGGAGCCGTGCGCTTTTGCCTAAGCGCTTATGGTCCTCGAGCTTCTGCACAAGCTTGGACACGGTTGGTTGGGAAGAGTACCGCGCCATTTTGTCGAGATGCACAGTGGAGTAATTACTCCAGCGCCATCTAGGGCGTTATTCTTCCCATCAAAGCTTTTAAATAATTTTAAAAATTTTGATGGAAACCGAATCTCGTAAGATTCGGAACTTTTGACCGCCAAAGTTAAAGGAGTGTTCGCATTAAAGCCCAACACAGAAGGCCTCGGGTCGTCGGGCAAGGAACCGACTCACCGGATAGATCACTTCACATTGGTTGTCGCGCATTGTGCGACCGGCGGTTTGAACGCCTTGACCTTTGTGGGGAGCTTGGGAAGCTCCGCGGTAACCGGTTTTATGACCGCGACTTTCTCGGCTTTTTGCTGCCGGTACTTGTCTATCAACTTATCTGCTTCCTCGGGAGAGGAAACGTCTTGTGACAAGTTGATATCACGTTCTGTGTTCAGACTCGACATGCAGGCACCTTCACTTACTTTGCCGACATTCATGACGAGCTTGTAGCCGTTGTCCTGCTTCCAGAGACTGTAAACAATCTCATTATCGCAGTAGTGCCGGACTGGCGATTTGAATTCTGCGCAGCCGACGAGAGTCACGAGCGAGAACAGCACGACGATACGCATGATCATCTTCATAAGCACACAAGCTCCAAAAGAACATTAGGGAATCATTTCCCTTAAAAATAAATTATCGAAATAATTTCCTTTTAAGGAATCCCGAGGAAATTGATTCCTCAGGGCAGAGTTTTTTCACAAACACTCTCCGAAGTTATGGCAGTCTGGGGGCTCAACCCCAGTTGAGACGCGTCTGGTAATGAGCCAGTCCGCATTCTCTTTGAGTGAGGCATCTGCAGTGTTGCGAGCATCGGCTCGCATAAGCCCTTTGGGCTCCACATCAAATGCTATGTCGTTTGAGCACGACATCTCCCCTCTCACCCCGGTACAAGGGGTTCAATTTGAAAGTGGAAATGGCGTCTGCAACACCTACCCCTTTCTCTCGAATTACTAAATTAATAATGCGAGAGAAAGGGACAGGTTACTTCGGTTTATTTTAAAAGAACTAGATTCTGTTTCGTCCTTTTGGACTCATCAGGCAAAGCTTCACTTTGCGACAGTACCAGTTTTGCGTTCTGGTAAACGTTCGGGAACTTCCCAAAAAAGAACAAAAGTGGAACAGCGTAAGGTCAAAAACTGTTCCGAGAGTAGATTGCGTTCAGGTGACCCCGAACTCCAACCACCGATTTGCGATCGGTTCTACCCTTTTAACCACAACCTATGTCCTTTTGAGACGACTGGTTGCCCGCCTTATCCACCAAGAGCTTATTGCGATTCATGCTGGCCGGCACTTCACGCATGAGAAGGGCTTATTCTTCTCTCCCTCTGACGAGGTCCGGCTCTACGCTCTTGGTTTTCCCCCAACTTTGCCTTCGCAAATTTTTCAATTTGCGACTGCACTGTGCCGGTAATGGGAGAGGCATTTGCTAAGAACCTTGCGAGTCCTCAGCTGAGCCACCGACTTTCCAACCTTTCAGGTGTTTGGCGCACTATCTGGAGTTAACCAGATAACTTTTCGGAGTGTCACCTCCTAAAGCCTGTTCGGTCGTCTTACTCTCATAGCATCGCCAAACGCTATGATCATACCTGGCTGAAAGTCCTCGGGTTTGGAAAACCCTACTTTCAACCAAACATGTGGAGATTTGGATTCTATCTTTCGATAGTACCCCGCCTCGGTCGTGCTAACCGAGACAAATCGTCTATTGCTAGACTATCAGGCTCTCCATGGCCACGTTATTGAATCCGAATGTCAGATTCAATAACGTGGCCACAGAATGTTTTCAAAAATATCCTTTTTCGCTCTTTTGAGCTCATCAGCAGAGATACACATCTCTGAAAAGAGTCCTTAAGGGGGACCAGGCCAATCGATATGGCTATTCTGGGTTGCCAACCAATGTGTTTTACTAGAACTAATTTATTCTAGTAACTTCCAAGATTATTCTAAGTGGATTGATATAGTGAGACACATTTCTATGCTTTTTCTTCCGTGGCTAGGTAAGAAAAGTTGGGTAAATCAAGTGGTTTGGCTAACCACTAACCCAAAGCTCCATTGAGCCATGAAATTGTCCACACTTTCTGCTATATCATTTTCCCAAAGAATTTAATCAAGGAAGCACATTCTCGAGTTTGCAATCTTAATAAGATTGGCTCGAGCTCTAAAGTATTTAGTTAATGCACAACCATTCTCCTTCTATATTTCCAATGAACATTTATCTGTTTCGTCCTTTTGGACTCATCAGGCAAAGCACACACTTTGCAACAAGGCCGTTAAGGTGGCCAGCCTGATTTTTTGTGACTCGGGAATCAACCGAGTATGCATTTTCTGTTCCCAGGACTGCGATAACATCCCGGCGGACTTATTGCTAAGCTTTTGGCTTAACAATTTCCAAGACAGATCCCGTGGGAAGGAGATAGTGCAGAATTTCGCACCCATCCTCCATTCCACACGCAATCAGCTTGGAACCGCGGAGAGCCTTTAATAGGTCTCTCATTTTATTTAGGAACTTTCGCTCCCACCTCGGGGCCCTGCGCAACTAATTTGTGCGAACTGGGCTCACCAAGTGGAAGCAAAAGTTATGTTGTCAAAAGTCTTTGACTCCTTCCCTAATCGCTTCTGGGGAGAGTATATACTAACTCACTTATTTTGTCAACTACTTTTGACATTTATTATCATTATAAATATAAAATAGCCCTAAATAAGGCTATATAATCATAATTTTAATATAATTAAGTCTGACTAAATATTAATAAAATTGACTATTATTTTTATTATTATATAAATTAGTTTTAATTCTGCTTGACATATATAACAGTAGGTGTATACTCTCCCACAGAGGTTCCCAATATGCATGACGAGTGACGGCTTCTCCTGCCTGGGCAAAAGCAATGTGCTTATGTTGCAGGCAGGAGATGAGTCGACCACAAATCATGATTATATAAACTGCGTAGACGTCAAAAGAGAGAAAAGCAATGCGAAGCAAGTGCAGTTCACGAGGAGAAAGACAATGCAGGATGATTAACGGCTAGATTCGCTCATAAACAAGCAAAAAGCTTGTTAAGATCGGATCCATCAAAGGCTCGTCTGGAATTTATTCCGGACGAGCCTTCTTCTTATTTTTTTAGATTATCAAAAGCTAAGTTGAAAAGACTTTTAAGAGTTTCTGCGAAGTCTTTACTTTCAATGTAGATAGCTGAGAGTTTTTTTCCTAGAATACTAATTCTTACTTTATCTTTATATATACTCATATCAACATAAAAAGGATATTTACTCTCATCAACCTTTAATCTCTTTGTAAGTTCAGTGTCTTCTTTTTGACCTTTTGACCAGTTATACAAAACTTTGGCTTTAATATTTTCATTTTTTCTAACCTTTCTATATTTACCAGTTTCTACATCTTTAAATACATCATCAAGTAAATCTTTGGAATATAGTATATACACAGGAGATCCATCAGGATTACTGTCATAAACATCCTCATTAATACTGATTATTCCCTCTTTTCCAGAGTAATATTTTACTAGAGGCTTTTCACCCGATTCTCTTTGCAAACTTTTTATTTGAGGAATAATATCTTCAGCAAATCTATTTTTTAGTTCTCCCAATGCCATTTCTTTCCTTTCAATATAAGTTCTAAGCATCTCCGGGGATTCAGCCATATATTTGGTTTTTTTGTTCTCCTCAACTTCACTCACTAGACCTTTTTTTGCTAAGGAATCCAATATGGTGTATACAGTTGGGCGTTTTATTTTAGTTTTTTGAGAAAGTTCAACAACTGAGGCTTGATCTACCTTAATTAATTGTAAGTAAATCGCTGCTTCTTTATCACTTAACCCGGCATCTTCTAGGTATTTTTCAATCATTTCTTAATACTAGTATAAAAACAATAAACGCACCACATAAATAGAAATGCATGCCAGCGGCATGCATTTTCAATTTGAGTCAATACACATATATTTAATGTACGATTTCTTTTGGTTTTTTCTTACTCAGAACTATCAGTTCGTTCCCGAAAATTTCCTCCAGTAGATCATCATCATTGTCTCCATAACATTCCTTGCAGATTTTCTGGTCCTCTAGAATTTCAGCCGAGCTAAGCGATAACTCTTTTCCGCAGGTGGAGCAGATTATCATCATTAGGCACCTCTTTCGTAAAAATAACACTAATGTATATAAATATCAATTAAAAACTTTCATATTTTTCAACTCTCGTTTGACAACAAAATAAGTTCCAATCCAAGATCCAATTGCAATTGGGATTATATATAGATAGTTGTGAACATAATTTAGTACCCCGATTGCAATCAAAAAATGCATAAGTGCTCCTGTGGTTGCTGAAACAAAAGGCTTTTTGTTCGTCACTGCTATTGTGTAGTATGCATACATTCCGTCAACTAAAATATAAGCTAGAAAAATCCCAAATGCTATTAAGAAATTAAATTCGTGCCAGTGCGAAATAAGAGAGTTCATTAAAATGATTGATATTTCTTAGGACGATACTGTAACGCTTCAAGAATATGATTTTCTTTTATTTCTTTTTCGCCTTCCATATCTGCAATAGTTCGTGCTAGTTTTATTATTCTATGATAAGAACGTGCAGATAGATCAAGTTGTTTTGCTGAAGTGTTCAAAGTTTCTTTTACTTTATCAGAGAGTTTTATTTCTTTTACCAAATCTTTTGAAGATAATTCTGCATTGGTTTTTATTTTCAATCCTGCATATCTTTTTGCCTGGATATTTCTAGCTTTTTCAACTCGTGGTTTCATCTTATTTGTTCCTTCGTGCATCTCTCTAGCATCTGTCAGTTTAGAGTGTTCAACTTTAGAAACTTCTACCCATAGATCTATTCGATCAACGATAGGCCCAGATAGTTTTCTTTTATATCGATCAATATTTTGTGCAGAACATGAGCAGTCTTTTCCTTTTACTCCATAATTTCCGCATGGACATGGATTCATTGTGGCAACCAAAATAAAATGAGCTGGATATCTTACGCTTCCCTTTGCTCGAGAGACAGTGACTTCTCTATCTTCAAGTGGCTGTCTTAAACTTTCCAAAACTTTCTTATCGAATTCTGGAAATTCATCCAAAAATAAAACTCCTTTGTGAGCAAGTGTGACCTCTCCTGGTTTCAAATTAGCACCTCCACCAACAAGAGAAACGTATGAGGCAGTGTGATGTGGTGACCGAAATGGTGGTTCTTCGATAAGTCCTGTTGCTAGCATTCCACCAATTGAATATATAGAAGTTACCTCTAACATTTCTTCAAAAGAAAGTGCAGGTAGAAGATGAGTAAAAGCTCTCGCCAGCATAGTTTTTCCTGTTCCAGGTGGACCATACATAATGATGTTGTGTCCTCCAGCTGCGGCTATTTCTAATCCACGTTTTGCTGATTCTTGACCTTTTATATCTGCAAAATCTACTTCTATATCTTTTAAAATTTTCTTTTTCTTCTTGCTTACAAAAGTTTTTATTAGTTCATGTGGAATTGAAGTTTCTTCCTCGCCCGCCTCTTTGGTATTTATGTGCTTCACTACATCCAAGAGATTATCAGCCCCGAATATTTTTATGCCTTTGATGGTTGATGCTTCTTCGGCATTTTCTTTAGGTAGGAAAATTTCCTTAAAACCGAGTGATTTGGCTTTCTGAGCAATAGGTAGTGCACCTTTAATAGGTCGAAGGTTTCCATCTAAAGATAATTCACCGATGAATAACCTTGTTTTTGTCTCGGCTTCTATGTCACCAGAAGAGAGAAGATAAGCTAAAGCAATCGGAAGATCAAAGATTGGTCCTTCTTTTTTTACATCTGCTGGAGCTAGTGAAACAACCACTTTTTGATTTTTATTTTTCGGTGATTTCCAACCAGAGTTTTTAATAGCAGCTGATACTCTATCCTTGGATTCATCTACGGATTTATCCGCTAACCCTACAATAGAAAAAGAGTGGAGCCCTCTAGAGAGATCCACCTCTATATCTATGATTTTTGCATTTAGGAGAGTTGCTTGAGCTGAATAGATTTTGGCAACTGACATAAAATTAATTCATGTGCTCTTTGCAGGTTTGCGAAGATGGGTTGGCTTCGAGTCGGTCTTCTTCTATTTCTTTGTGACAGACCTCACATATTCCATAAGTACCACTTTTTATTTTTTCCAATGCACTTTTTACATCAGCTAGCTGCTTTTCTAGTTGGATTAAAATAGAACTGTTAGTTTCGTATTGTTCAATACTTCCAGCAATATCACCTACTTCTGCAGCATCATTTTCTGCTTCGCCTTCAACAGCCTCCCAGTCACCTTTTTGGTTTGGGTTTTTTCGGCCAACAGTTTTTAATTCATTTTCTAGTACCTCACATTCCTTTAAAAGCAGGTCTTTGAAGTGTGCTGTGTTTGTAGTCATAATTGAATTGTAGCAGAAGGTTTTGTTTCTGCAATTATATTCCTTGCTGGCCGATTAGGTACTTCTGAAGTATAGCTGTAAGAATACCTTCGTTTTTGGTTATTATCAGTGTTGTCTTGTCGATAAAAGAATATGACAGGATAGTTTGACCTGTTGAATTTTTCAATATACGCAAGTCTTTATTTTTTAAAGAAAGATCAGAAAAAGTTGAGGAGGCTGTAGGCGAAATTGAAAATATCTCTCCTATATCAGATGGAATGTCTTTTTCCCATTTCAACATTCCAGAAAAACTTGTAGGATAATCAGCAGTTTTCAAAATAATAAAAGGCTCAGCTTGATCAAACGAATAAATTCCTATCATATACCTACCTTCGAAAGATCTAGCTAATGATTCCGGTATTCGTGGCGCAAGAGTTATGAGTAGTTCGTCAATGTTTATAGCTGAACCGCTTGAATTGATTGTATTAAAATATAAGACGGAGTTTAAGGGTAAATTAGATTTATCCCTCGCAGAAACAATTTCTGCCATTATTTGTTCTCTGGTAGAACTAGCAACATTTAATTTTTTTTCATTAGAAAATCCCACTAAAGCTTTTGTCTTCTGTTCAATAGTTACTTTTTCATTAGCTTTTAGATAATAAACAGTACCCATAGTTACAACACCAAGTAGTAATAGCAGTCCTGCACCTATCATCACAATTTCATTTCGGGTCTTTGAGTCTTTTGGCGGGTTATCAAATGTCTGTAAATTCCTTTCACGTCTTTTTTGTTCAGCAATTAAAATAGACGCTGAAGATGATTTAGTGTTAACAATAGCTTCCTCCACATCTCCTTGATAAGTTCTCAGAGATTTAATAGGCCTTTCTTTTGGTGTATCAGGTATTTTTTCAGGAGGTGAATCAATACCTGGAATATTTTGTACATCTTTTTCTGGATCCATTGATTTAATTGTAACAAAAAAGCCAACTACGAGCGAGATTGCAGCAGCGGGCTTTTGTAAGATTAATAAAAAATATAAAGAACCATCTCAGGTGGAGGTAGAGAGATTACTCGGGAGAGCAATCTCTCTACCTCGCTGACTACCTCAGACCCTTCCCTTGGGTGTGAAGGAATGAGATTTTTATCCTACTATATATTCTATTTTATTCAAAACTCTCAGGAGTTGGTCTTTGTCCTCTTCCTTTATTTCTTGATTGTCCACCTGAACCCAAAAGATATTTTCTAGGATTTTCATCTAAATCGATGAAATCGTCGCAAACTTCTATTAGCTTAGCTGAAGACGATTTACCAAATGACATTACTTCTACCTGACATCCTTCATTTACTTGGAGATATTCTACTAATGGTACGAAATCTCCGTCTCCTGTGAGAAGGATAACCGCATCCAGTTTTGGAGCAAGTTTGATAGCGTCCACTGCAAGACCGACATCCCAATCGGCTTTTTTTGCCCCTCCTGAAAATATCTGGAGGTTTTTGGTCTTTGTTTCAATACCCATTTTTTCTAGTGCATCAAAAAAGCTCTTCTCCTCCCCAGACTCTGTAGTAATGACATAAGCTAGGCATCGGATAAGTTGTCTTCCAGCTAAGCCGTCTTTGACTACCTGATCGAAATTAACCTTGGCTCCGTATAGATTTTTGGCACAATGATAAAGGTTTTGTGTGTCGATAAAAATTCCGACACGTTGATTTTTGTGTTTTATAACTGACATGTATTAAAAATTAAATTTTATATAAAAAATTCTGCTTATAGTATAACATTTTACTCCATACTAAAGACGGATGTTTTGAATTTTCCGAGACTTGCGCAGATGGGTAGTCGAGCATAGCAAAAATCTAGCAAGATTTTATGCGTGTTGAGGAAATTCAAAACAGTAGTATTTATACGCGTTCTAAAAAGTAGTTGTTAGGAGTTCCTACTTCTTCAAACCAAGTTTCTTATTCAAAGCGTTGTATCTCTTTGGGTTTTTCTTCTCTAGATACTTCATATGAGTCTTTCGATTGGCAACCATCTGTAATAGACCACGTCTTGAGTGGTTATCTTTGTTGTTTTTCTTCAAATGCTGAGCTAATTCATCAATTCTCTTAGTCAAAATAGCGATCTGAACCTCAGGTGAACCTGTGTCAGTGTCGTGGACTTGAACATCCTTAACTATCTTAGATTTTTTTGTCTTTGTAAGCATTGATCATAAGATATCACAATTCTACAGCCTTTGCAAGGGTTTTATGGCGTATAAAATTTATGCGCACCCCGAGGTTTTAAGGTGCGCATAGAACCAAGTTTAAGAGTTTTAGTCCGGCAAGACCTCACAACACTCCTTTTTGAATACGAAATGTGAAGTGCCACGGACCCGATCCTCCCACCACAATCGTGCTTGGGGGTTAATGAGTCCCAGGGCTCTCAAAGCGTCCTTAGGCAGGACGGCAAATTCATCCCCATCATTCATCACTTCTTTATGGGTCAGAATACTACTAAGGACCATTCCTTCCGAAGTCGCGTTAACTGGCATTACGGCACCAATCCAAGCATTTCGGATTTCCTCAGGAGCTTCCCCTGCTGGTCTAGAAGTTATGCGAATCATACATATGGCCATGTTTTCCTCTAATAAAAATTTATCATATATACTAACGTCGCACAATATTTTGGACCACATGATATAATTTTTTTATGTCAGCCTCTCTTAAGCAATTGAAAAGACAATTTCTCGAATATATTGAAATAGAAAAAGGCCGGTCACTTCATACGGTTTCAAACTACGATCACTATTTGCAAAAATTCCTAGATTTTACAAAGTTAGACAACCCTGCTCAGATAACTGACATATCAGTTCGAGAGTTTCGACTCTGGCTTAATCGTCAACCGACAAATAACATCAGACCAAGTGAAACATTGTCCAAAAGAACCCAGAATTATTATTTGATTGCTCTCAGAGCATTTCTGAAGTATCTCGCTAGGCAAGAAATAAAAACTTTGCCAGCGGAACGTATTGAGTTGGCCAAAGTTTCTGAACATTCTCTTGATCTTATTACTACGGCGGAATTAACTAGATTACTCAAATCACCCGACGGCTCCGACATCAAATCTTTACGTGATAAAGCAATCCTTGAACTTCTTTTCTCAACAGGTTTACGTGTATCCGAACTTTGTTCACTAAATCGAGATATAAATCTTCAGTCAGATGAACTATCTATTCGTGGAAAAGGTGGAAAGATCCGTGTAGTTTTTATTTCTGAAGAAGCAAGGGACGCAGTGAAAACTTATTTAAGTAAAAGAAAAGATATGGCTGAGGCATTGTTTGTCCGCATCCGCTTGGAAAGCAACGGCAAAGGAAAAAATAAAGCAAAAAAAGAAGCAAAGGCAATAAAAATTGAGGAGAAAGGACTTGATAGGCATTCTATTGAAATGATTGTACGTCAATATGCAATCAAATCTGGTATTTCAAAAAAAGTTACTCCCCATACCCTTCGTCACGTCTTCGCCACGGACCTACTCTCAAATGGAGCTGATTTGCGTTCTGTTCAGGCATTGTTAGGTCATGCCAATATTGGAACTACTCAGATTTATACTCATGTGACTGATAAACACCTCAAGGATATTCACAAAAAGTTCCATAACAAGAGTTAAAAGTTTATGTTATATTTGGAATTATAATGACACTAGATAAAGTTCCATCAAATGTAAATGAATCGTTAGAGGACAAACTTGAGAAAACACCCATTACCCTTCTACCATTAAAATCTACCTATACGGTAGATGAATTAAGAGAAATTGTTCCAGAAGGCAAAATAATAGTATGTGATTTTTATGTTAAAGGAATTGAAGAAGGTGAGGAAATTGAATTTGGCTACACAAAAGAAGGGATAGTAAATATTGATCATCATGCTCCTGGGGAATTTATGGCGCGTCAGATATCGAGTGCAAACTTAGCGATAAAATTTGTCGAAGAAAATGGTCCTGCACACCCAGAAGACACAGTTATTGTTCATCATACGGATTGTGACAGTGTTCTTTCAAGCTCAATAGTTAGAGGGATTCTCTCACCAGATAAAAAATATGGGGAAGCAGCTATTGCCGCTGATCATACTGGAGCATCCAATAAAATAGCTGACCTACTTCAATCTCTTGAGGAAAAACGAGATCTATTTTTTTCACTTAGTAATTTGGATAAATTAAATAAGGGAGAACCGCTAGATACTGATGCGGAAATGCTGTTAAATAAACGTTATCAAAATAGAATAAAAGCTGCTGAATTAATTAAAGAAGGTAAATTTGAAAAAGTCGGAAATGTATATTTTACATCAGTTGATGAGAGGTTTGATGCTGGAATGCTACCCGCCTTGTTACCTGAAGCTGAAATAATAGTAATTGGAAGCCCAATGAAAGATAATCCAGAAATGTGGGGAATCTCTGTCAGATTAGGATTAGCTGCTCCTGAAGGTTGGACTTTAGATGATTTTAAGCTTCCTGATTTTGGGGGCAGATGGAATGCTGGTAACACTAGAAGACATGGTGGAACTAAGTACAATGCCAAAGAATATGCAACTATCATAAACGAACAAATATCTGATTTGCAGTCCGGATGATTCAATTGGAATCTGTGATAAGCTTTCTTTATGAAAATTATCTCTTGGAACGTAAACGGAATCCGTGCAGTGCACAAAAAAGGTCTTTTTGTGACTTTTTTAGAAAAACATAAGCCAGATATTGTTTGTTTGCAGGAGACAAAGGCTCAGAAGCATCAAAGTGAGGTTGATCTCGCTGGTTATGAGGAATATTGGAATTCAGCTGGAAAGGCGGGTTACAGTGGCACAGCAATTTTCAGCAAAGAGAAACCTTTATCTGTCGTTAACAACTTTCCAGCTGAAATCGTTTCAAAATATTCACTTTCAGATAAATATGGAGACCCAAATACAGAGGGCAGAATTATCGCCGCAGAGTATAAGGATTTTTATGTAGTGACCTCCTATACTCCGAATTCAAAAGAAGATTTGTCGCGTCTCCCCCTCAGACATAAAGCATGGGACCCTGCCTTTTTGGAATATATGAAAAAGCTAGAAAAAAAGAAACCAGTTATTTTTTGTGGAGATTTAAATGTTGCACACACACCAGATGACCTAGCTAATCCAAAACCAAATGAAGGCAAGCACGGATATACAAACGAAGAGCGAGAAGGAATAGATAAGATTATTTCTACTGGTTTTGTTGATACATTTAGGATTTTTACAAAAGGCTCGGGTCATTACTCATGGTGGAGTCATTTTGCTAATTCTCGAGAAAGAAATGTCGGCTGGAGGATTGATTATTTTTTCGTAAGCAAATCTATCGCACCGAAAGTCAAAAGCGCTTCTATCTACCCAGAAATTTACGGTTCAGATCATTGTCCGGTAGAAATCGAGATAGAAATTTAGACTTGTCCACAGTTTTGTTTTGTTTGTCCTTTACATGTCTTTTATCGAATGCAATACTTATTTCAGAACTCAGATTAGATGTCCTTAATTAATTTTGGGACGGATGTTCTGAAATTTGTTCTTTGATTAAATGTTTTGTACTTTGGGAGTTGTACAGCTCCCCTATTAGAAGACTTTCTGGTTTTCAGGTAAATGACAGAGGTAAACAAATTTCTCAATCATCTACTATTTAAATTGGAATTATTGTTATTATCTAGTCCTACTAGATTGCTGGAGAGTTCTTCTCCCCTATAACAGTCCGTCGACTCTGCGATTGCGAAATTGCTATGTCCGGGCTGTTTTTTATTGACTTAAGATTAGGGGGATGTAAAATAATAATATATTATTAATATATAAACTATGACTAATTCTCCTGAAGGGCAATCGATGGATCCACTAATTGAGGCTGAAGTCCTTAAGTTTGAAATATCGAAGAAGATGG
Organism: Patescibacteria group bacterium; assembly: GCA_013816135.1. GTDB lineage: Bacteria > Patescibacteriota > Minisyncoccia > Phycocordibacterales > DATDWN01 > C7867-006. Next base: position 50,457 of record JACDEV010000005.1, read on the forward strand.
TTATGGGAAAAATATCCTGGATTCAAAAACAGTTTCCAATCATTACTGATATTGTGAAGGATATTGAGATGGGTGAAAGAATTGGTGACAAAGAATTACAGGAAACAGCGGATAATTTGAGCAAAATTGAAAATGAGATAAGTAGTATATACGAAAGGATAATACCACCTACTGATTTAGGGAGGTAGTTATTTGACCCAGTGTTTTCCTCGTATTTTTTTGATTTCTTCCTCATCAGCTTCCTCTTTTGTCTGCCTTCCCTGCTTTCCGAGAGCTTCCAATTCCTTTTCCGGCATAGAAATAAGCTCTATAGCCTTATTTTCAAGATATTCCTCTGTATTTTTTGTTGGATCTTCCAACACTTCCTCTAAAAGTGCATGCAAAATAAATCCGATCTTCGGACCCGGATTGGTTTTTGTCACTTCGATTAGTTTTTTACCATCAATTTTCAACATCCCAACAGAAATTGGGTCACGCAATGCTTCATCAATCATAGAATGATATTTTCTCAGACGGTATGGGTCTTCTTTGGGTCTGCCAGTTCCTATACGGTCACAGATGCGTAGATTCATTAGATCCCAGATATTTTCCCGTCCAACATTTGCAATCATCCTACGGACCGCTGAGAGCGTTATCTGCTCAGTGTCAGAAAAGAACATATGCCATCGAATCATCGTTACCACCTTTTCAATAACTTTGCTTGGATATTTAAGTCTAGTAAGTATTTTTCTGGCTCTTCGTGCTCCTAAAACTTCATGACCATAAAAGGTCCAAGTGTTTTGTTCTTTACCCCATCTACGTGACTCAGGTTTAGATATATCATGAAATAGAGCGCTTAATCTGATTTCTAAAGGATAGTTTTTATCTGCAGAGTGCTGAACAGAACGGATAAGATGTTCCCAAACATCATACGCATGGGCTCTGTTCTGCTCAATTCCAATGGTTTCCACAAGTTCTGGAAGCACATAAGGTAATAATCCCAGCTTTTTCATTGTTAGCAAAGCCATCATAGGATTATTGGACATAATCATCTTGGTAAATTCATCTCGAATTCGCTCCAAGGAAATATTTTTCAATAATTCTACGTTCTCTTGTATAGCTTTTTCAGTTTGAGGTTCAATTTCAAATTCTAATTCAGCACTAAACCTTACTGCTCGCAGGATTCTTAAACCATCTTCGGTAAAACGACTCAGAGGTTCCCCTACTGTTCTAATCGTTTTGTCTTTTATATCTTTCTTCCCTTCATATAGGTCAACAATCTTATTTTGCAATATGTTATAGGCCAAAGCGTTCATAGTAAAGTCCCGTCTTTGAAGATCGTCTTCTATTTTTTGACTAAAAACTACATTGTCTGGGTGTCTGTTATCAGAGTAGCCGGTTTCTAGTCTGTATGGAGTGACTTCAACTACCTTTAGCGTCTCATTTTCTGTCTGTTCGTTCACCACACCTACAGTACCAAAGCTATTTTCATAAAATGTCTTAGAAAATGAAGATATTATCTGCTCTGGAGTTGCGTTTGTCGTCACATCCCAGTCTTTAGGGGTTTTATTCAAAATAAGATCTCTCACGCATCCTCCTACCAAAAAAGCCTCAAAACC
>JACDEV010000022.1 GCA_013816135.1 Patescibacteria group bacterium
TGTGATCTAATTTTAACCTTTGCTCTAACTTTTTTCCAGCAAGTTTAATTGTGGAATTCCGCCACGGCTCAGCGTCTACTTCACCGAGCACTAGATTGTGCTCGGCTCCGTTACCGCTGTTCCGTGTCCGCCCTCGCTCACCCTGCCCACGCATAGTCTGTTTTGCGCGGTTTGGGTTTTTGTTTTTTCGGTATGGGCGAGGGTGAAAAGAAATTTCTATATGTTAAACTTGTACTATGAACAAGAATATCAAGCTGGAACAGGTAAAGAAATATGTGGATAAGATAACTGATGGTTTAAGTCTTAAAATTGATGATGGAATAAAGGAAACCGTGGTCTTTTTTAATGCTTTAGATATAAACACAAGTGGAAGTTGCGAGGGTCATTTAAGCTGGGGGTTATGTGGACCTTGGATTGATGTAAGCCCAAAAGAAACAAAAATTTTTCTATCAATTATAAAGAAACGAGAAAATGTGTGGAAGCTTTTAAAAATAGAGGAAAAAAGGAAGAAGCCTAACAAAAAAGTAACAGATAAGTTTGATAAACAATACTCAAGATTTAGACATATTCTGGATGTATATAACGCAAAAGAAAATAGAAAGATATTTATCTTGCTACAAAAATTTTATAAAAATAGAAATGTAGATATGGATAGTAGGCTTGTTTTGAACACAACAGGCTGGGGGTCAAGATTACAATGTCAAGGAACCGAAATGCAAGTTCTTGAGAACGAAAAAAATAAAAAGATAAACCTAAGACGATATCAAAACGAAATGAACTTATTTACTGAATTTCTAAAAAAGGAATACTTTAAGAACTAAATATGAGCTTTGAAAATCCACAAAACGAAGAGAGTTTGATGCGAGAGCGTATTGGAGTAATTGAAAAAATACCTACAGGTGTACAACCTAAAGCAGAAGTGGTTCTTGTACTTTTGGGAGAAAGACAAGCTAGTGAAATGTATATTCCAAATAAGAATAATGCTCCGAAAGCTGCTGAAGATTTAATTAGAATCGGCTTGTTCGCACAAATAATTGAAGCCGATGAAAAAAGCGGATCGGCAGATATTGCAGTAGCAAACTCAAAAGAAACTCTGGAAGAATTGCTTCAGACTAAACCAAATAAAAATCATAGACGTTACGGTGAATTAATGGGCTACCCCTCAACAGCCATAGACGCTTACTTGGGAGAAAATAATGCCGAGAGAGTGTCGAACGAAGACCAGTCTAGACTGACAGAAAATTTACCAGATGTTCTTCACCATTTTATATTATCAAAAAATAATAATGACGAAGAATTAGCTGTATTAAATAGATGGCTTAAACTTATTGCTCAACATTCACCTGAATTATTTGATGAGCTGTATTCAAAAGAAGACTCAGATATATTTAAGAAAAGATTAAACCTTTAATATTTTATATTAACAACTTTATTTCCAATATGCCTTTCTCTCGTTGTTATACCTTTATCATCAATATATTTACGAGTATCAAAAGTATTGTAGCCCACTTTTGGTTCTTTAGACACGGGTAAATAAAAAGTCCTGTCAGGATTGTTTTTATCAATAAGGTACATATAAACTTCACCAGCTTCAGCTAACTGAGAACTGGTAGTTATTTCATTTGTTTTAGAATCCATTACTCTAATTGTAAAACCATCAAGATTTTGATAGTCAAGTAATATCTGTTGAAACATAATATCGTTATAATCTTCAACTCCTCCCAAAATTTTTGGGAAACGCTTTTTTGCCTCTATGGAGATTTCATCCCAAGGTGGTATAAAGACACAAATATCCTGAATATCTAACTTTTCATTAGTAGCTTTTTTAAATCTTTGTGTACGACCATCTGGTAGATATTTATATATAGAACCTTTATCAGTTACAAATTCAGTTGGTTTTGGTTTTTCTGAACCCCCTAACATTCCGAGTTCTTGTTTCAACTTACCAATTTCATCTAAACGCTCTTTCTCCTTATCGTTTATCTCTGTTTGTGATATTGGTAGATTCTCTTGTTGCTGGTTCGGTTTTTCAACCGATTGATCTAAATGAATTCTTCCTTTTTCGTAAAACACAATATTTCTAACGGATGTTGTGTTGCCACTACCATACTCAAATGGTTGTCCCACTATAATCATTCCGTTTTCCAAATCTTGTTTTGTCATCGAGGAAGTCCTTCCAGTTTTAGTATTCACAATCATAAAACCTGTTTCGGTGTTATGTAAATTTTGATTTTCATCTGTATCTTCAGGCCTAATAGCTTTAATTATGTATTTGTTTCCAGACTCAGTTTCAAATTCACATTGTAGAGCTGGATTGTTTGAAAACTTTTTAAGTGAAAACTCCTGATAAAGTTCTCCTTGTTCGTGTCCCAATAATTTACCATTTTCATACATAGGTTTTTTGGCAATCGTTGGCTTACTTTTGTCTACCGTATTATCGGTAGAAGTAGGTATTTTTTCCATAGTGACAATGTTATAACTTTTATTTATAGAAGTAAAATAACATCTTTACTCTTCATTAAACGCTGATTCTAGTAAACTTATATCATTGTTTAATGCGTTTATCTCGCTCTCGGTTAATGTACTAATGTTTTTGAGTTTTAGTGTTGCTTTTTTTGCTCTTTTTTTGGTTAAACGCCAAGCATACAAAACTAAAAGAACATTAATTGGAAGTGCATTAAATAATGGAAGTCCGTCAATAAAAAGTCCCAGAAACCAAAACCAAAATTTTATTTTCCACTTCAAAAACCAGCCTTTGCCGAGCATGAAAAAGAAAAGAAATGAAGTTAAAAAAAGACCAATAAAGAAACTGACTCCAGGGATAAGACCAATGAGTAGAAAATCAAGGACAATATCTAGAAAATCCTTAAATGCCGCGAGGAGTAGAGCAATCATAAAAGCGCTATCATCATTTCCTTTTTCTATCTCTACATTCAACTTTTCCGCTAGTTTTCTAGCTAAATGAATTATTTTTCGCTCAACAACGACATCTCTGACTATTCTTTCTTCCAACGTACTTCTCCCAGAATAATGATAATTATCATTCATAAAAAATAGAGTCAATATATGTGATAATTATAGTATGTAGAACTGAACTTATGCACTATCTACACTTTTAGTGTAGATGATAAATAAACAAATACTTACACAATTTGGAAAACGAGTACGACAAGAGAGAGAAAAGAAAGGATACTCTCAAGAACGACTAGGAGAACTAGCAAAAGTACACCGAACATATATTGGTATGATTGAGCGTGCAGAAAAGAATATTACTCTTACAAATATGGAAAAGATTGCTCGTGCTTTAGGCAAAAAAGTTAACGACCTTGTTGATTTTTAAAATTAACTCTCAAATTTCGTCATTCTAGACGAAATTTTATCTAAAATATCAGAGGATTCTATCAAATCTTTTGCTTCTTGTTCTTCATCTCCAAACAATTCATTTATATTTTTACCCCCAAATTTTTCTTTGTATTCTTGATTTTTTTCTTCAACGAATTTCGCAAAATCATCCACAATGCTAGAAAGTGGTCGCTCTAAATATTTAGCTATAACTTGCTCTTTTCCTTGTTCAGATAGATCATCAAATCTGTCTAATGAACCTGTATACATACTTACATACCCATCTAATCTACCAAGTTCGTCTTTAAGTGTATTTAAAAGTGCAAAAGCGGATTCAAACTCTTTGCCTTTAAGATCGACTGATCGTTTCTCTATTCTTTCTATCTCAATTTTTACCCTATCATAATAGTCTTTGAAAGTCTTAGGTTTTTCTATATTACCATCTGGTGAAGTTGTAGGTGATTCAAATCCCATAATATTTTCTTAAGTTATTAATGAGTGTATGATACTATAGTTAGCACAAAATTAAAAATAAGTATTTTTAGTCATATTTTAAGCCTCAATTCTATCTATATAAATTCACTTGACTTTCATACTCACTCGTATATACTACTAAATACAGATGGCCTTCGGGCTCGCCCTCGTAAGAGGGAGAATTAGGTAAGAAAAAGCTAGCCAAAGTTCATTCGGCTAGCTTTTTCTTTTATACTCTTGAATAAGTTATGTTCAATATAACCGATCTTGTTTATTAGTCTTTTACTATCTATGTTTTTTAACTGTGATAAATTAGCTACTGCATTTTTACCATCAACTACTCCGACAGAAACACGATATTTGTTTATCTTTGTTGATGTACTGAGTGGAACAGCAAGAAAAGAATAATGATTGTATTTTTTGATTATCAAAACTGGTCTTATGAACTCATCACCTTTACCATTCATTTCAAATCCAACATTCAGTCCAAGATTGACCCACCAAACTTCAGCTTCTTTGAAAAAGAGGATTTGCTCAAGAGCGTCAATTTTCTTTTTCTTTTCGTTCCACAAATCAAAATCTTTTTTCATTACCACATCTTCTCAAATTTCGTAAGAAATTTCAATCTTCTATTTCTTGTGAGCCGTTAGGCTCATGGGAGTCCCATGTTCGCGAAAGGTAGGGTGGGTCAAGCACACTGTACTCCGCCTCGGGCATTTCCGCTTAGGGCGTCCGGTATCTGACGAGCGCCGCCGTCTTCAAAGTCTCTTCCAGTTGAAGCGAAAGCGACACACTGAATAATAAATCTGAAAAAGAGTAGAGGGGTTGTGCGAGGGCGGACTCCGTAGGCACAAACAAAATGTCACAGAGTAAACTATAATTACAAAAGAAACGATAGCACCGTAAACTCTCAACCCTCTCTGCGAGGAGGAGACCGACGCTGGGGAGAGGATTCCTTCCTCTCCCCAAACAGCTGTCCTGCATTCCGAACGAAGTGAGGAATACGCAGGACACATAGGCATCTAGGCGCTCGTAGCCCTAGCGGAAATGCCCGAGGCGGATGCCGAGAGGGTGTACCCACGAACGCAAACTAGGGAGCAATGACCGAGACAACAAGTGAATAGTGAAAAATAAAAAATAAAATCTAGAAAACACACCAAATATTTTGTCACCACTGGAATTCCGCCAGTTTCTCCCTTAGGAGAAACCCGACCTCGCCTCACCCTCGCCCATACCGAAAAAACAAAAACCCAAACCGCGCAAAACAGACTATGCGTGGGCAGGGTGAGCGAGGGCGGACACGGAACAGCGGTAACGG
>JACDEV010000017.1 GCA_013816135.1 Patescibacteria group bacterium
GGTTCGGCCTCAGAAGAAATTCATGGAATATTTTTTTGGCAGGTGAAGAATATGATTTTGGCCAGCCGAGCCAAAAGTCCAAACGATACTGGACTTTCTCCTTTTGTTTACAATAATGCATTAAAGGGAGCAAGAAACTATAAAACAGAAGAATTAACTTCGATGTCCACTGAACTTATTGATATGACTCATCGAGTTAGGAGCGGAGAAGGGGAAATGGAGATAATGCTCGAGAAATGGATTTTGGAGAGATGATTTGATTAAGTATGGAATTCTGATAAGGTTGTTTTGGAGGGCAAATGTCAGGAAGACATGAACATCTTTCAGATGAGAAAAAGGCGAGAATAATTCTCAAGCTACAAAATACAGATCTGTCGTTTAAGGTCCTAGGAGGACTGTTCGGGGTTGATCCAGCTACGATAAGGAAAATAAATCTGTCAGCAGGGATCAGGCCTATTAAAAAAATAAAAAAGTAATTCATAATGGTCGCCTTCGGGTGACCATTACTGTTTATATAAAATTATGCGTTAGAAATTATTTGAATTTTTGTGTTTTGGATAACTTTGTTTTTAGTCCAAATTGACTCCACGAGTTAGAGTGAAGAGGGAAATTGAAGTGCTAACAACTGGTTTATAAAAGTAAAGAAAAATTTGGAATTTTTGTGTTTTTCTGTTATATTTCCGAAGTATGTATTTGCGCCCGTAGCTCAGTCGGTAGAGCAGCTCCCTTTTAAGGAGATGGTCATAGGTTCGATTCCTATCGGGCGCACATGCCAAAAAATCTGGACTTCTCCAGATTTTTTGCTACTTGTGCGAGACGGAGGCATATTTTATTAGTAAATAAAATAGCTGAGTCGTGGGGCAAAAGAAATCTCAATTCGACGGAATTGAGATTATCTGAAGCCACAATAATTGAAGAAAAAGTTATGAAAGTAGATTGATACTTTTACAAAGGAAGATCAAGAGCCAAAAATCCCGGTCCGGTGAAAAGCAAAGAAAGAAGGATTAAGATGACAATTGCACAAAGTAGTTTTCTTTCTGTGGAGATTGTAAGACCTTTTCTATTAACCCAATAATCAAATTTGATCGAAGCTATAGCTATAAGGGCAGAAATCTGGGTATAGAGTCCTAGTAAAATAAATAACCCTGAAATTCCATAGACAATAGAAGCCCATTTGTAACTTTTGTTATATCTTTCTTTAGCTATAAAGAAAATAAATACACAAGCTGCTAATCGTAATATAAAAGGAGCTATAAGTTCAAAAGTCAGAAGTTCTGGAAAGACAGTTAATGGATGCATATAAATATTGTACGTCTTTCTAGTAAAGTAATCAAATTGTGATATAGTTTTGCGGTGAAAAAGACTAACAAAAAAGAGTCCGCTATTTTGCTCCATGATATCCGAAGTACCCATAATGTGGGTTCGATTTTTCGGACTGCCGACGCACTTGGTATAAAAATGATTTTTTTGTCAGGGTATACTCCTACTCCCATAGATAAGTTTGGAAAACCACGAAAGGACATTGCAAAAGTTTCTCTCGGCGCAGAAAAAACTTTGGATTGGGAATATGTTGAAAGTCCAATAAAACTAATTAAAAAATTAAAGAAAGAAAAATATCAGACCATAGCTATTGAACAGTCTGATAGATCTGAAGATTATAAAAAAGTAAAATATAAGGAACCTGCTTTATTTATTGTAGGAAATGAAGTAGAAGGAATAGATAAAAATATTTTGTCGCTTTGCGATATTGTTGCAGAAATACCCATGAGAGGGGAGAAAGAATCTCTGAACGTCTCAGTGGCATTCGGAGTGGCTTTGTTTAGAATTCTTCAGCAATAATCTCTTTTTCATCATAAGTTTTTTGAGGCCCCATAAATCTTTGCTAAGATTTTGGTTATCTCGCCTACCCGTCTGCGAAGCCTCAAAAAACTTATGATTCAACGAGATTTATTGTTGAGATTTATTGTTGGTGAACACTACAGTAGTGACTGCTTCGACCAGCTATTATTTTCCTTGTTATGATTCCAGAACAACCTTTCTTCAAACACTTTTCTTTTGTTCTTCTATAAACTTTATGAGCATTTTGGAAATTACCTTTTTCTCCGTAAACATTTCTATAGTCTGACATTGAATCGCCACCCATTTTGATAGATGACTCAAGAATCATTATCATAGCCTTCCACATGTTCTTTATTTCCGACTTCATAAGACTTTTTACTTCCCGTTCTGGATTAATGTTGGCTTCCCACAAAATCTCATCTGAATAAATGTTTCCAATCCCAGCTATCACACTCTGGTCCATTAGGACTGTTTTTATCTTACCTTTAGGTATTGTTTCTAGTTGATTAGTAAAAGTCTCTAATGATAAATTATCGAGGGGTTCAGGACCAATATTCTCTAAGTGAACAGTGCTTCCTCTTGCTGAAGTCTCGAATAAAACTACCTTTGCAAATTTTCTCATGTCTGAAAAAGCCAAATGTCTCCCATCCGAGAGACTAAAGATCAAATGTACAAATTTATTAAAGGGGTCAGAGAGAAGCTTATCGTTACTACTCCAGGATTTTCCGTTCCACTCATAATTTCCATAGAGCAGATGACCAGTCATTTTCATATGAACAAGAATAGTTTTTCCGTTAGTAAGATGAATAAGAATGTTTTTACCTCGACGCTCTGCTTCCTGGAATTTTTCCCCGACTATTTCTTTTTTAAAAGTTCCAAAATATTTTTCATTTTTTATATTGTCCGTTCTTTTGCTAGCAGTGCTTACATAGTAATCACTCCAGACGTCTTTTATAGAGAGGCCTTTTAGAACTTTGTTTAAACCGTTAACTGTGGTTGTTACTTCTGGTAATTCAGGCATTTTTATATATTTTTTTTACCTCTTCTTCTTCATAATTTTTTGAGGCCCCATAAATCTTTGCTAAGATTTTGGTTATCTCGCCTGTCCGTCTGCGAAGCCTCAAAAAACTTATGATTCAACGAGGTAAAAGATTTTATGATAATAATTTGAGAGCTTTTTTTACTTTTTCCCCAGTATCTGAAATATCCATCACTTTCTTCAGAGCTTCGCGAGCCTCACGTTCTCCGTAGCCCAGAGACTTTAATGCTTCTAAAGCATCAACATCACTAGAGGTGGATACACCAACATCGCTAACTAATCCTTCGAGTTTATCTTTGAGTTCAATTACAATTTTTTCTGCATTCTTTTTTCCAATACCTGAGACTTTTGTTAAATGGCTAGTGTCGCCAGTTGATATGGCATGACGAAGATTGGGAAGGGTAGCTATGGTAAGTATCCCCATAGCTGATTTTGGACCTATACCAGAAACGGAAATAAGGAGTTGGAAGAAGTCGAGCTCATCTTTGGTGTTAAACCCATATAGGTCTAAGGCTGTTTCTCGCACAGCCAAGTAAGTCCAAAATTCTGTCGTAGCTGGTGATTTATTGTTTTCGCCTCGCTTTGGCTCAAGAACTGCTGTATTGGTATGGATTTTGTATCCAACTCCATTTACATCAAGTACAACTGATTTTAGGTCTTGATGTATTATTGTGCCTCTAAGGTGTTCTATCATGACCATATGATACTCTATTTACCCTAGTAGTAGAAGTTTACTAACTTCACTACAGGGCAGGCAAAATTGAGCAAAGTGTTGATTTATTTTGGTTAATAAGCTAGTATCTGATTCATGCCAATAACAATGTCAGCCAAGAAAGCCCTCCGTTCTTCTGAGAAAAAGAGAGTTTTCAATATAAATAAAAAAGAACTAATCAGCAAAGCCGTAAAGCAGATGAAGCGTTTTGTTGCAGAAAAGAAGGTTAAGGAAGCTAAAGCTATGATGCCTCAAATCCAGAAGGTCTTGGATAAAGCAGTGAAGACAGGTTTACTTAAAAAGAATACCGCTTCAAGAAAGAAATCTCGAATTAGCGCTTATCTAAAAAATCTAAAATAAGAAAATCCCGCCGAAAGGCGGTTTTTCTTAAAACAAAATGATATTTTTTGTGCTCTCGCCAGGAATCGAACCTGGATCGCCAGCTTCGCAGGCCAGCATTCTATCCATTAAACTACAAGAGCAGATTGATAGATTGCAGACTACCACGAAAGGAATATAAAATAAACCTAAAATCCCAAGTAAACTAAAAGTTTTTCCAAGAAAGGCTCAGTATGTTCTTCTTCTCTTACGTGTTTTCTAAGTAGTCCTTTTATTTCCTTAGGATCTGCGTCTTCAATAAGAATAATAAGAAATGGCATAAATACTTTTTTTGATTTCAATATTACCTTGTGTATTGGTTCACGAGTCTCTACCCAGAAAGAATCAAGGTGAACATATGGATAGTGTGTAGACCCCACATCTACACCGATATTATCAATATCTATTTTTATTATCTCAGGCTTCTTTGAAGCAAATAATGTCAACGTGAAAGAAGAGATCATTATTAACAAAGCAAATATGACATTATTTAAAATAATTGAAATAATGGCAATTGAGATTGTTATGATAGCAACCATCCAATACCAGTCAGTGGTTTTTTCGTGGTGAAGATATTCAACTGTATGCCAAGTGATTTTTTCCATTTTATTGAGTTTTTATGAGATTCGGCATATTAGGCCATAATTTTTCAGGTAGTGACGCCCAGATAGTAAGGACACACGAAAGTAATGCTAAGTTTTTTACAATGTACTGACCTTCAAGGGTTGGGACTAACATATGACTCCATACTTCAGACATTAAAAAAAGAGGAAGTGTCGTTGTGATCATGTGCAAGAAAAAAAATATTATTGCCCAACGCTCAAATCCTGGAACAATAAAGAGTATACCTATTAGCATTTCAAATAATCCAAACAGAACAATAAAAAGTCCAAATGGTATAAATGGCATAGTCATTGAGAGGAGATGGTGGACCATGTCGCTTGCTGGGCTTTGACCAATCACTTTCAAAATTCCAAACCAAAAATAAATTATGAATAGTGCTATCCTAGCAACTAAAATAGAGGCATGTTTGATCTTCATACGCTAAGTATACTAGATAATAAAATAAAGGAGTATAGTTTAAAAACAAAAAACACCTATAAGTGTTTTTTTTTCGGGAGTGGTTAGATACGTTTAGTACTATGAATTGGAAACAAATTAAAGAAGAAGTGGGGTATCTGAATTTAGTGTAACATACCAGGCGCTGAAGTATCCATACTTGTACCTTGCGTAACTGTTATTACAAAATCAGTTGTGAAAACTTTTCCATTTCTTTTAAATTGAGTGAACACCTTATATTTTCCTGCTTCAGGGAAGGTTAACATAAACTCTAGCGTTCCATGTGGGGTCTTTCTAGTCATTGGATGAGCATGGATGAAATCTAAACTATCTTCACTAAACACTATACTGTGCCCAAAAGCTCCAAGATATTGTTCCATGTCTGACACTGGTTGACCGTTTCTTTTTAAGTTGAAAGTAAGCAAGGACTCTTTGCCCGAAACAAGGGGAGTAGGTGTAGGAATTAGGGTGAATTCAATACCATTAAAAGTTTTCTTATTTTCCTCCGAGCCAAGAGGCTGTTTAGTATAATCACCACCAACTTTTATATCCTCTGAAAGTGTGATCTCGAGAGGCATACCAACTGAGTCTTTCATTGCTGAGTTTGTTGCAAAGTCAGCAAAGACACGATATATGCCATTTTCTGGAAATTCAAGGTCTTTGATTGTAAATAATCCAGTAGATGAGTCATACTCAGGATGAATGTGCTGGAAATGCATGAGGTCTTTCCTCACTACTATGAAGTGCATCGGTTTTGTGTGAGTAATCGCAAAATCTTTTACTGTATTTCCTTGGTCGTCAATTATAGAAAAAGAGTATTCGTTGAGAGTATTTATTGAATATGTTTTGCCAGTCGAATCCGATTTTAAACAATAACTTCTGTGGCTCTGAATTGGCATTGTATCTGAGAGTGTTCCGTCAGACGAACAATACACGCCAGATGTATTAGTCGCTTGGTTAGGTAAATTATGTTTAGCAAAAAATGTAGCACCTCCAAATAGGATTACTAAGCCAATTATTGCTAGGTGTATTCCCCCAAGTCCAAATATAGTTTTTTTCATATTTTAATTATTGGTAATTATACCGGATATTATATTTTTTGAAAATAAATTAAAGTTCATATCTTACAGTAGTAAAAAGATGGCTCAATATTTGAGCCATCTTTTTAGTGCGGAGGCGGAGAGATTCGAACTCTCGGTACCTTGCGGCACTCTCGTTTTCAAGACGAGCGCACTAGACCACTATGCGACGCCTCCGTATAAATATGAGGTGGTTTTATATCTATAGATCCAGAATAATAAGATTTACCTACTTTCTATTTCCACAGTATATTTCTTTGCGATGAAAAAAATATAGATGATATCAAGCACTCCTAGTGTATTTACTACAAGCAATGCTATAAACCAACCTTTATGTGAGAGCTGGGCAGCTTTCCACAAAGCAACGCCTTTCCAAGGGAGTATCCATAATGCAGCTATCAATATAAGCCACGGATTACCCAGAATTCCATTTGCTATCAATGTATTCATGGGCAAATGATAGCAAAATTTCCTTAGAATGCAATTCATCCGCACACTAACTCTGGTGTTATCTCAAAAGTTGCATATATAGTGTTTTTCAAAGATATATAATAGTCAACAGAAAATAACTTATTCCTCTTGGTTTAAGAGACAAAATGCAACGACACCAGAGTTAGTGTTCGGATAAATTTTAATATACACTTTGTAAATGAAATATCTAGGTATTGATTATGGAACTCGAAGACTGGGTCTCGCTGTCTCGGGAGAGCTTGATTTCTCTTACCCGCTTGCTGTTATCGAAAATACGGAAACATTACTCTCTGATATTGAGAAAATATGTAAGGATAATAAAATAGAAAGTATTGTGATAGGGGAGTCAAAAGACTTTGCCCAAAATGACAATGAGATTATGACTGAAGTCAGGGAATTCAAAGCTAAGCTTGAAGAATCCCTTGGTCTTCCTGTTCATTTGCATCCGGAGTTTCTGACCTCAATGGAAGCAGAAAGGCTACAAGGTAGTAATTCCTTAAACGATGCATCAGCAGCAGCATTAATACTAAAAAGTTATCTAGATACAATTAATAATAAAAATAATAATATTTAAATGATAACAATCGAAGATTTTCATAAATTAGAAATAAGGATAGGGCACATAGTCAGTGCTGAAAAAGTTTTAGATGCGGACAAGCTTCTAAAATTATTTGTGGAATTTGGAGAGGAGACTCCTCGTCAGATAATCTCAGGAATATCAGAATTTTTTCCTGATCCCTCTGCTCTTGTTGGCAAGAAGTGCGCCTTTGCAGCAAATTTAGAACCTAGAGTTATAAGAGGTTTGGAAAGTCAGGGGATGATCCTTGCAGTAAATGGTATGGAAGGAGATAACAAATTTTTTTCCTTACTGGAAACTTCCTCGGATGTTGTCCCAGGAAGCAAAGTCAAATAATACTCCCAACAGATTTTTGCTATGGTATAATTTAGGAAATGATTTGGAAATATATTTTCGAAGCACTACCCACGCCAAAAATTCTTGACATACCTTATGCTGGCGTTGCTATTTCGGATACTGCTATCCGATGTATTCAGTTTGGGATGAAAGACAGTATGCTTTTTATTGAAAAGTTTTCGGAAAAACCTTTAGCTCCAGGAATAATAGTTTCTGGACAAATAAATAAAATGGAGGAGGTGGTAAGTACGCTAGAAGAATTAAAAAAAGAATTACATTTGGACTACGTTAAGATATCACTTCCAGAAGAAAAAGCTTACCTTTTTACAGCCAAAATACCTATAATAAGACAAGAGGAAGTAAGAAGTGCTATCGATTCAAAAATAGAAGAAAATGTTCCAGTATCGCCGGCCGAATTAATTTTTGATTATCGGATTATTGATCATAGAGCCAAAGGTCATTTGGATGTTGTGGTATCAACACTGCCTATTACACTCGTGGATACGTATGTAAATATGGCAAAGAGTGCCAAGTTAACACTTCTTTCTTTGGAAATAGAATCCCAAGCAATCGCTCGAGCATTACTACCAAAAAAAGTTGATGTCACTAGCCTTATAGTACACTACGGCCCCGAAAAAGTAGGGCTATATGTCATAAGTAATGGACTAGTTCATTTCACTTCTACAATACCTACCATGGGACAATCCAAGAACAATTCTGAGTTTTTGCTACAAGAAATAAAAAAACTTTATGTGTATTGGCACACCTTGAAAGAAAATGTAGATAAGCCAGAGAAGAAAATAAGTGAGATTTTGGTTTGTGGTGAAAATTTCAATGATGAGGCTGTTAATTATATTCGTGCAAACAATGTTACGGAGGTTATGGTGGGGAATGTGTGGCTGAATGCTTTTGATATTAATAAATCCTTACCGATAATACCTTTCAAAGATTCATTGAAATACGCTGCGGCAGTGGGCTTGGCTTTGCCTAGCGATATTCTAATTTAAATATATGTTTAACCTCTTACCTGACAATTTTAAAAAACAATTGAAGACCGAATATAGATTTCGCTTACTTACCGTAGCTATGAGTTTTATTTTGTTTATTCAATTGTCTTTTTTTATCTTCCTTTTGCCATCTTGGCTCATTTCTTATTATCGTGAAAAAGATGCTAACTTGGAAGCTGAAAAAATGAATCAACTTTTATTGAATTCAAACCTAAATTCGATTGCATCAAGCACAATCGGCTTAAATATTAAACTTAAGACTTTGAATACAGTGTTAGATTATCCAAAGGTAGTTCCTTTGGTTTTAACTATAATTTCTCA
The DNA here is from genome assembly GCA_013816135.1 of Patescibacteria group bacterium. Lineage (GTDB taxonomy): Bacteria > Patescibacteriota > Minisyncoccia > Phycocordibacterales > DATDWN01 > C7867-006. The sequence continues at coordinate 8,819 of JACDEV010000017.1, forward strand.
AAAAAATAGCAATATTCATATAAATGAATTGAGCTATTCCACACCCGGAGGAAAAAATGCTCACATAACTTTAGGAGGAATATCTAATACTCGAGAATCACTGGTTAATTTCCAAAAGAATCTGGAAAATACAGGGGATTTCAGTAAAGTTGATTTGCCAATATCTAACTTAGCAAAAGAAAAGAATATAAATTTTTCTATTAATCTTACCCTGCAATAAGATGTATAAAGATAATTCCTACAAAAAAATATTAATAGTCCTAGGAGTCGCTGCAGTAGCATTTACTGGGGTATATTTCCTTGTCTTCAAAGATATAAGGTCAAAAAATGAACATGCTTCTAGTGTATTAGATGACTTATCAAAACAAGGCATTAAACAAAGTTATTTTTTATCTATGCAGAGGACTCTTGAAAATATAAATCCCGAAATATCCTTAATTAACGATTCTATTGTTTCAAAAGATGGGGATGTGAGGTTTATTGAAGATTTGGAATCAATGGCTAGAAGCAACGGACTAAGTATAGAAATTCAATCTCTTAGTTTTGAAGAATCAGCAACTGAATCTAACAATTTTTTAGTCTTTAAAATTCGAGCTAAAACAGAAGGAGGATGGAAAGGGACATATACATTTCTAACAGAATTGGAATCATTGCATTACAAAACAAAAATCTCAAATTTTTCTCTTTTGAACACAAATATCCAAGCTGATATTGGAACCTCTACAACAAATAAAACTACGAATACTTGGAAGAGTACATTTGAACTTGAAGTTCTAAAAAATAAATAAAATGAAAGAATATCTAAATAAAATTTTAAAAATTTATAAAGATCTTAAGTCGAAACACTCCTCCTACGAAAGACAAGGGATTAATCCTGCTAATGATTGGAAATTGTTACTTATGCTCGTCACTCTAATTCTTTTTATTCTAGCAATTTATGCTTTTTATTTATATAGTCAGATTGAACAAGGTACAATATATACTATCAATAATCCTGTTATCGAGAAAAATATTAAACTTAATACTGCACTATTTGATAAAACCGTGGAAGATATAAACAAAAGGGCAGAGATTTATTCAAATACAGTCAACAACAAGTCTATCCCAAACGACCCAGCTTTGTAATTATTCCCAGCTTGTTTGAAATATGCTAATGTGTTCCTATTGCTCTCGTAGTTCAATGGATAGAACAGGACTCTTCTAAGGTCTTGATGTAGGTTCGATTCCTGCCGAGAGCACAAATTTGCGAAGCACAATTTGTGCTCTCGGAGAAAGCCGTGGGTACGGCTTTCGTCAGGAATCGAAAAGCGGAGCGGGCACCTAGTCACCAGACTAGGTCGCGAGCTGCGGACACGACCAAAACGAGCGACGGCGAGTTTTTGAGTCGCGGAAGATTCCTGCCGAGATATTTTCTAATCTGGTAGAATAAAAATATGCCAGAGATTCATATTGATAAAAAATACATTCCTCTGGATAAATCGTGGATAATTCGAATGGGAATTTTGGATATGATAAATGGTTATGGAGATATCCAGAAATTTCTTTCTTTGCAGGAAAATTTAGGAGATGATTTGCTGGCACTTGAAAAAGTGACTAATGTCTGGGAATCAAGTGATTTGATAGACGTGGGTGAGTCAGGAACTTTGTATCGTCTTTTGAAATTTGTTTCGTGGAAATTAAATCTAAATAAGAAATTCATTACTCATGGTACTCTGGCCGAAAGAAAAGTGACTGATGATCCAGAGATAATCTATCTCTCACAAAGCGAGCTCCTGAAACTTGATAACAATACATCCCAATGGGCGACGGCTTCAGTTTTACTTGGGGACTCTGAGAGACTCACTAATTCTCCGTTTAAGCTGAGGCTTAGTTATGAAGCAGTTGAACATTGGAAAAGTCAGAGAGAAAAAAGAGAATCGTGGGAACCTCGGTACGATGAGACTATTTTAAACCAAGCAGAAGTTTATTTACAGATATTGAAAGTTGAAAAACCAATTTTTATTCCAAAACAAGCAGAGGATTTTTGTTTTGCTTATGTATTTGGATATATCACACAGGACGAAGGGGAAAAACGCTGGCCAAGTTTACGAGGACATGAAAGTGATAGAGTTTCAGAAATGAAAAATGTTCTAGAATTAGCCAGAGATAACGAGGATATTTCGTCTAAAGACCACCGAGTTGTTCAGGCTATCGCTATGTGGGGAAAGGTAAACCGGAAAAAAGTTAATATAAAATATCCTGAATCAGTCAACAAAAGTTGGCCACAGTTCTGGAAATTCCTAGAGGCTTACAACTAACTATTTTGAATCAGCACTTGGTCCATATATAGAAGGAACTTTTCCTCCCATTGGTCTGATGTAGGTTGAGAGCTGGCCTCTGTGGTGTATTAAATCAAGAAGAAAGGCCCACGCCATTTTACCGCGAGGTGATTCCCATTCACTTTTTTCTCCCATAGACATTTTTGCTTTTGAGTTCCATTTTTTTTGATCCATTTTAGAAGAGGTATCTAGCACAGTTTTCATGCTTTTTGCAAAATATTTTCTAATGTCTGCTACAGTTTCCCACTTAGGTGATATCACCGCGAGCATGTCTAGTTTTCCGGTTTTTAGAAAAGTGACAATCATTCCTGACTCAGCTCCGATTGTTCCAGCGAGTTCGGACGCTGTGCGAGACTTTGGATCATGCTTGTGTCCGTGCTTATTTTTTGGTACAGCTTCAATTGCCTTAAAAACTCTTTCAAATCTTGGTAACTCGTCTTTTAATGTTTCTATAAAAAATTCTTTATTGTTCATGGTTTAGAAGTTAATTAACAATTAAGAATTATACTTATTACAAGAATGATTACAAATTTTAAGCCTTGATAAATGCTAAAATATGGAGTATTCTGGACACATCGCGCGATTAGCTCAGTTGGTAGAGCAATTCATTTACACTGAATAGGTCGCAGGTTCGAGCCCTGCATCGCGCACTATATATTTCAAAGTTCTTATAAATCCTGTAAAATAGACAAAATGAAAATACCGAATTGTGTAGGAATAATCATGGATGGAAATCGCAGATGGGCGAAATCAAAGGGCAAACTAAGTTTACAAGGCCACGCCGCAGGAGGTGAAACTTTAAAAAAAGCTGTTGACTGGGCAAAGGAAATTGGAATAAAGCATATTATTTTTTATACTTTTTCTACTGAGAATTGGAACAGATCTTCTGAAGAAGTGACATATCTTCTGGATTTGATTGGAGAATATATAAATTCAGAACTTGAAAATTTTAACGCAAAAGGAGGGGTGTTGAGATGTGTAGGTGATTTATCAAAATTTTCTCCTAAACTTCAAAAGTCATTAAAGGATGCCGAAATAAAAACAGCAAATAATACAGGACCATGTGTTTATTTCGCTTTAAATTATGGCGGGCGACAGGAGATACTTTCAGCGGTAAAAAAAATAGTGGAAAAAAATCCAAAAGTAGAAGATATAACAGCAGAATATTTTGAAAAACATCTCCAGACATATCCTATGCCTGATCCAGATCTTATAATCCGAACATCTGGCGAAATGCGTCTATCAGGGTTTCTACCTTGGCAAGGAGTTTATAGCGAGCTTTTTTTCACACAGACACTTTGGCCAGATTTTTCAAAAGAGGAGTTTGAGAAAATAATTGAGGAATACGGAGACCGTGACAGAAGGATTGGTAAATAGTAGGGTTAAATTATGGAGCCAGAAATACTATATGAAGATAAAGAAGTATTGGTAATAAACAAACCAGCTGGACTTATTGTTCATGGTGACGGAAAAACAAAGCCTGCCCGCAATGCTACGCCCGCCAGCACCGCTTCGCATACCAATGCGGGCTGGCATAACGTTGCAGGCGGGGAGAAAACTTTAGTAGATTGGGTTCTTGCAAAATATCCTAAAATAAAGGAAGTTGGGGAACCGGGAAGAAGCGCAAATGGTGAAATCATTTATCGTCCTGGAGTGGTACATCGATTGGATAGAGAAACTACTGGGGCAATGATTATTGCTAAGACTCAGAAATCTTTTGAAAACTTGAAAGCGCAATTTAAAGACCATTTAATAATAAAAAAATATGAAGCTTTTGTGTATGGAGAAATTAAAAAAGATAACGGAAGTATAGATCGTCCTATAGGCCGAAGTGCAAAGGATTTTCGTATGTGGTCAGCTCAAAGAGGTGCAAGAGGGGAAATGAGAGAAGCAATAACTAATTACAAAGTAATTTCAAGAGGCAATGGATATTCCTTACTTGAGGTTATGCCTAAGACTGGTAGAACTCATCAAATCCGCGTGCATTTCAAGGCTATTAGTTATCCTTTGGTCGGAGACTCCTTGTATGCACCAAATCGGGAAAACTCACTAGGTCTTAAAAGGCTAGCTCTTCATTCTAAGTCAGTGACTTTTACTGATCTGAAAGGAAAGTCACATGAGGTTGTGGCTCCATATCCAGAGGACTTCAAAGAAGCTATTAAATTGTTGTCCCAGTAGTAGAGCCACAGTACTAGAGCATAGCTCAGTACATGGTAAACAGCTCACTACAGGACTAATCCCGTGGTGAAGTTGGTATTTTTCCTTTTGCACCTTTGGTGCTATACCAACTTCTACTACCGGATTGCAAACGGCCTAGTCCTGTGTTAGATTACAATGCATTATGAAAGCAAATACTAAAGAAACAAAAGACGCTCCAAAAACTTTTGGAATACAGTCACCAGTTAAGGTGGCTGATAGAAAAGCTATGGATTTGAAAAGCGGAGACTCTATTCGCGTATGGCAGAAAATCCAGGAAAAAGGTAAGACTCGACTACAGGCGTTTGAAGGTCTTGTTATTGCTGTAAAACACGGTAAGGAAGCAGGAGCTACATTTACTGTAAGACGAGTTGCATCAGGAGTGGGGGTTGAGAAGATCTTTCCACTTTATTCTCCAATGATTGATTCTATTGAAACACTTAAGAGATCAAAAGTTAGACGAGCAAAGCTTTATCACATCCGAGACAAGGCAGCCAAGGAAATAAGACGACAAATGAGAAACTTCCGAGCACTTCCAGACAATACTCCAGGAGCAGAAGCGGCAGCAGAAACAGAAATTGCAGAAGCAGAATAAAGGAAGTTAAGCTATAATATAAGTAATGGATAATAAGAGGATCAATCCTTGGTGGTACACCTTTCTTAAAGCTTTAATCGTCTTTCTAATTTCAGTGATTCTATTTTGGTGGGCATTAAATGCTTTAGCAAGTAGTGTTTCTCATTTGGTCCCTTCTATTGAAATATTATTATTTTTGATTGTACTACTTAGCTTTCCTATTTCTTTTTATCTACTAAGGCAGAAAGAAAAAAGTAAATTAAAACCACCTGCTTTTGTTTCTAATAAACCCCAAAGAACCTTCACCTCAATTCTGCGGAAATCGATTAGTATAGGACTTTATGTTTTTTTGGCCATGTTCATTCTTTCGTTTGTAATTAGCCGTTTAGTTAACAATCTGTCAAAAGATAGTTGGGGAATAATATTTTTAATCCCATTATTTATTTTTGTCCCAATTTTAAGTGTAATTATTTCTTTTATTATTATCAAAGTAAGAGTTAGTAAAACATAGTTAATACTGGTGCTGTAATTATACACTTTGCTCGAACTTTTTTCGAGAGGAATACCTAGCGTCCACCGCGCGCTACGCGCCTCTGTGCGAAGCACAGAGCTTCTGCAAAGCAGAAGTGCGGTGAACGCTACGAAGCACCCCGCCACTATTTTTCTGGGGGAAAGGAGGCGGGGTGATGAACTCGCCCGCGCGGAGGAGGGGTCTGGGGAGGAATCCGCGCGGGCTTCGACTTTCTTTTTTCAAAAAATTTGAATGAGCAGAATTTTCGGCGAGCCATAAAAAATAATCCTCTAATTTGATTTGTTTGAAATTTTGGTGTAACATCATAATATAAATAAGGGAATGGATACTCCACTATAATGTTAATCTTTTATTGATTATATGTCAAATAACCAAAATTTAGCAAACAACATAAAGAAATTGCGAGAAGCCAAAGGGTTTTCGCAAGAAAAACTGGCGAGATTCGCCGATGTCGCTAATAATACACTTATTAAAATGGAATCGGGAGAAAATCAAAATCCGACACTAGACACGCTAAAAAAGGTTGCGAAAGCCCTTGAAGTTAGTGTTGATGATTTAATATCAAAATAACTATGGAAAACTTCGACTCATCTCAATATAGAGAAAATCTTGCAAAAGAAGTTAAACAAGAATCTGACAAAAATAAGCGCCAGGATATTTTAGAACAAGCAAAAGGAACAGAAGAATATCAAGCTGCCAGAACAGAGACAATTGCAAGTAGACGACAAAAAATAGAAGAACAAAAAGCTATTGAGGAACAGAGGGAAAAATTACGCGGTGGAGAATCCAAGGAAATTTTATTAGGTGGTGCTGAAGCGTTTACAACTGAAGTACTAGAAAAATATCCTCAAGTAAGTGAAGACGGAAAATTGAATTATTATTTTAGTGGCTCGCTTGGTGTAATGATTCTTCTTAAAGGAGGAAGATTTGAAATTTTAGATGAGTCAAAAATTCCAGAAATTGTCCCAATTCAAGAAAAAGATGTGCCGCCCAAAGCTGTAAAATATCTTGAAGGATTTGTAAGAAAAATTGGCGACCTTGATTTTGTGGGAACGGAACTTTATGCAAAACAAAAGAAAGCTGTCCAAGATTCTTATGGTAAAGTGCCTAATGAAGAATATAGCAGAAAAAGAAAACAATTTTTATTCAAAGGTGGCGGTGGACCACAGATGGCTGAACTTTCGGAAACCGCTAAAAAAGCTTTGAAGACTAGAGAAAATCAATCAGGTGTTATGTGCGACCCTTTAGAGAGTGTTACTCCTCATAGGGTTGCTCGCGTAATAATTGGTGGCAGAGAAGTTTATATTCCAGAACCAAGAATGATGCTTGCATATAAAACTGTTCATCTCGGGCAAACTTTTGAAAATGCTGGAAAAACAGACAAATTTGTTAGTGACTTTAATGCGATGCTCAAAGGAATGGAGGCGATATACTCTCGCGAAGAATTATTACAAGCAACTCACGAAACGATTTTTGCATACTCGCCAAATTCACCGAATAATACTTTTGTTCCTTATCACAATCCAAAATTTAGGGGTGATCTAAAAAAATTCTATAATGAATCTTTAGCACTTGATGTCGATGCAGAGTATCTTACTCAGCTTCAATATGGGAAAGAGCGTTCAGTCGGAGTTCTAAAAGTTCTACATAATTTTCAATCACCTGAAGCGAAACAGGCGATAATTGATTTTTTTAATCAACATCAAGAACAAATTGATAAGTGGTCTGTCAATTCTACTTCTCCTCACAATCGGGAAGTTATAGCCGATTTTCTCATTTCTCGTCCTGATCTTTTTGATGATTTTAAGACTCATGTACAGGGCGATTTAACAAGAGAATCTATCGTTGAAGGTCTAAAAACTCATGTTTGGGCGTTTGATAAATATGGCAAGAAAATGCTGGACAAAAGTTCTCTAGAAATGCAACCAAGCAGTAGCACAACAATGGATATTTTAATGAAAATTAATGAAAAAAATATTGAACGAGAGTTGCAAGATGTTGGAGAATTACTTGAATTTGGAATGGGTGAATTTCAACTAGATAGAATGCTGGATTCAAAATTTGCTTCAGATACAGAAACAAGACAAAGATTATTTGATGGTCTTAAATCAGCCAGAGCAATATTAGGAGATCAAGAATTTGAACAATTTACGCGCATATTGTATATGGCAGTGTCAAATTCAAATTATTATGATTCGAAGTCAAATAGTTTTGTAGATATAAAAGAAGAAGAACGAGCGGAGAGCGTGGCTTCTATTTTTGAACAATCCGGAGTAGAATATAAACGATCATAAATGATAGGCTCGCCGAAAATTCTGCTCATTCAAATTTTTTGAAAAAAGAAAGTCGAAGCCCGCGCGGATTCCTCCCCAGACCCCTCCTCCGCGCGGGCGAGTTCATCACCCCGCCTCCTTTCCCCCAGAAAA
>JACDEV010000018.1 GCA_013816135.1 Patescibacteria group bacterium
AGTTGGAAATCATTAACAACAAATACAGAAAAACACTCCGATACAGGAGTGCGAGTGAGGTGTCGAGAGAGTGTGGTATATTGAAGTGATTAGCAACCAGAGTTGCATTTCAGCCCAGAATTTACATAAAACCTCCGTTGCATACTATAATATATTTTAAAACTTCGTCAAGTAATACTTTTTGTAATAAAAAAACCACCGCACTAGTCGGTGTTTGAGTGATTCCACGGAGGCAATGCCTCCGTGGCTATGAACTATATCTTACGGCTTCGGCCTATCGTTCGGATCGTCGTACTCTATTGAACCATCCTCATTCAAATCAAACTGGTTCAACATTGTTCCTTTGCCTTTCCAGTCAACGAAATAGAGAACACCGTCATGAAGCCTTCTGATGACGTACAGGTTTCCCCTGAAACCTGATAAAATTACACGGTAACTGCCTACTGGTAGTTCACGATGATATCTGATTTCTATTGGCACGACAGGAGCAATCTCGACTTTAGGTATTGACAATGTCCACCTCCTAAATAGGACCATATCATTTTTATAATAAAAAAACCACCGCACTAGTCGGGGTTAGTCGTGAAGTAGGTGGTCAACCTACTTCACGATGATTCACTCAGTCTTTTTATGGGCATAGCTGTGGATCAAAAGAGATCCATAACCTGGAAATTTTGCTTCGCATTTCTCACAAGTCAGCCACACGATAGGCTTACCGACGAGAAGCTTGCTCACTTCGTCCATAATCCACTCATCCTCTACTACTGGATTGGACGAGATTCCTCTCTCAGCAAGCAGGTTCCGCAAAGCATGACGGTATTGCAACAATGTCGCTTCGAAAGAATTCTCCAATTTGCACTCTCCAAAAACAAACCTAGCATTTTTTAAAACAAAAAACCACCGACAACTAGTCGGGGTTGTATAGTGGAACGGATTTTAATCCGCTCCACTATACTTGCACTTCAGAAGCCGAGGTCCTTCGCCATATCAGCCGGCACACCCAGCCACTCTGGGTTGTACCATTTGTCCGAAGAAATCGTCTTCGCAACGAGTTCCTTTAGGGCGAACTTCTTTTCCCCCGTAGGACCCTTTGTGTAGTCCATCACAGCGGATCGGACTTCTTGCCGAGCGACCGCTCGACGAGAGATTTCAAAAGTACCGGCGTACTCTTTCGTAATCTCCCGCCAATCGCCGTTCCAGTAGATGACCCATATCTTCTCGATGTTGGCAATCGTCTCCGATTCACGACCCCCGCACCCGAGTTTACCCGAGTTCGTGAGTGCCACGTACGCGGCGTCAGCAGTTCTTCGAGCAGCACTGAAAGTCACTGCCTTAAGAGCTAACTGGAGATTCTGGTCCAAGTTGACCTTCTCCAGACGGAACCGCAGAGCCTCGTATACCTTGAATCTCTCGAGCCATGCGCAAGTGTCGTTCGGCAAAGGGTCGCGCAACTCTCTCAGATTGTAGAACTGTTTCTCAATTTGTCCTCGCTCCCAGCGCTGATCCGAAGTCGCACAGGCGATACCGCCGAGCGAGAGAGTGAGAACGAAGAGAACGCCGAAAGCGCTGATGATTTTGTTCACTTCTTTTCCTTTGAAGGGGCCTGGACCAGAGTGGACCAGGACTGACAGTTATGTATACAACAATAGCACAGTATATAGATACTGTCAATATATAAAAACGATACCAAACTATCCATTTTTATAATAAAAAACCTCCGACTAGAAACTAGTCGGAGGTTGTCTCGTGGGGCCAATGCCCCACGAGATCGGAAGGTGCTACATGATTTCCACGGGCTTGGCGTCCTCGGGGAAAATCTCGAGAGCATCGAAGTATGGTCGAAGAAAGCTCATCGGAATCGAAGGTTCGAGTCCCCCTTCTGTCCTATACCACTCTTCCACACTCAGGACAATGTCGTATGAATCTAACTTGTCATCCTGCGCTGACTTAAGAGTGACCACTTTCCCCTCGCCCACAGCCAATTGAAGAATTTCCTGGTCTTCAATCAGTTGGACAATTTTGGCCAGGTTCTCGCCCGCAACACCTTCAAGCTTTAGAATCACTTTCGAACTCCTTTGGAATGTACGCAGGAACATCCTCACGTACTCCGCTTGCTACAATGGCATACCTTATACTAAATGTCAATACAACAAAAAACCACCAGTCGGTGGTTTTTTGATTAAACTTTCACAATTTGGATGAAATCCGACGTGAGAGTTTTAAAATGTGAGAAGCCTTATACATATAAGGTGACGAACATTTTCAAACTGGGAACGAGGAGTTCGCCAAATTTGGAAGTTTACTAAGCTATGATCTTTGTAACAACTCCAGCTCCGACAGTCTTACCCCCCTCTCGAATCGCAAATCGTGTCTTATCTTCTAGAGCAACTGGAGCAACAAGTTTTACTTTGAAAGTTACTGTGTCTCCTGGCATAACCATTTCTACACCTTCATTTAGAGTCACATCTCCAGTCACATCTGTTGTTCGGATGTAGAACTGTGGCTTGTAACCTGAGAAGAATGGTGTGTGTCGTCCACCTTCTTCTTTCTTCAAGATGTAAACTTCAGCCATGAACTCTGTATGTGGAGTCACTGACTTTGGCTTAGCCAAAACCTGACCTCGGTGAATACCATCCTTTGCAGCTCCTCGAAGAAGGATACCAGCGTTATCTCCTGCCTGACCTTGCGCAAGTGACTTGTTGAACATTTCGATACCAGTAACAGTGTACTTTGCTGTATCAATAAGTCCGACAACCTCAATTTCTTCTCCAACTTTAACAACTCCTCTCTCGATTCGGCCTGTAACTACAGTACCTCGTCCTTCAATTGAGAATATGTCTTCAACTGGCATAAGAAATGGCTTATCCATATCTCGCTCAGGAATTGGGAAAGCATCTAAAGCATTTGCTAGTTCAAGGATCTTCTTTGCATATTCGTCAGTATTGTCTTTTGATTCAAGAGCTTTTAGTCCAGAACCTCGGATAACTGATGCTGCTGCTCCGTCGAAACCTTGCTTTGTAAGGAGTTCTCGAACTTCCTCCTCAACCAAGTCAACAAGCTCTGTATCAGGAACCATGTCGCACTTGTTTAGAAATACAATCATCTGAGGCACACCAACCTGCTTTGCAAGTAGAACGTGTTCTCGTGTCTGTGGCATAACTCCGTCTGTCGCTGCAACCACAAGAATCGCACCGTCCATTTGAGCTGCACCAGTAATCATGTTCTTAATAAAGTCCGCGTGTCCAGGTGCATCTACGTGTGCATAGTGACGAGTAGGTGTCTGGTATTCGCTGTGAGAAAGAGAGATAGTAATACCTCTTGCTTTTTCTTCTGGAGACTTGTCAATTTCATCAACTCCTTTAACTGTTGCTGTATAACCATTTCCCTCTCGGTTAAGCACAGTCAAAATAGCTGCTGTTAATGTAGTCTTTCCATGGTCAACGTGACCGATTGTTCCCACGTTTAGGTGAGGTTTGCTTCGATCGAATACTGCTGATTCTGCCATTGTGTTTTGTGATTAAATCACGGAACTTCCAAATTTGGCGAACTCCTTGTTATAAGTTTGAAAATACTCGTCACCTTACAAGTAAGTAAGGCTCCTCAAATTTTCAAACTCTCACTTCGGATTTCATCCAAATTGTGAAAGTTAGTAATTATTGTTAATAATGAAAACTTTGCCATTTTGTCTTGCCCGACTAAATTTTGTTTGCAAAATTTGGCGGGGAAATTCCAAAAACTCAATGTTCGAGAAACCTGAGTTTTGTGAACTTCACAATACAAACATCGCGCAAAAAAACCTCAAAAAAACCTAATGCGCGATGAATACCATAGTATTCAAAAGTAGAGCAATAGTCAAGCAATTACTTACTAAGAAACAGGCAGAAGAAGATCTTCTTTTAGACTTTTTCGTTCTTCGGTTATTAACTGTTCAAGAGTCGGGATTTTTGTTGCTAGAAACTTCAAAACATCATCAGGAGTGGTGTTATCCTCATCCAAAATCAGATCGAACTCAGTTTGTTCTTTGTCAGACAAAATATCCAAGGCTTTGACCAATATGGCTTGGTAAAGAATACGACCAATACGGTCGACCATGTCGACTTGTTTTTCAGAAGGAAGTGCCCCTAATCCCCATTCCTTTATTATGTCCGCTGATAAAGTAGAATTCATGTCTGTATTAATTTTAACTTTATTTTATTCTTATTGCATCAGAGTTACCCACTTTTATGCTCTTAAAGTCTTGATGGTACCTTTGGTTGCTTTCCATGCTCTTTCAAATGCATTGTCAGCTAATAGCCATCCACCTTTAAGCTCTGGGTCAAAGGAAACCTTCGGACCATTGCTACTGACCACCCCTTTTGCTATTTCCTTCCCGTTCAGTAATACAATCACATCATCTGGTTTGTTTACTCCTTGGAGGATATGGATTTTTCCGTTTTCAAAATCTAGACTAGCCTTAACTTTTCCAATAAATTCCTGTGGCATATTCTTTTCAAAAGCAGTTGCAAATGCTCCTCGGAATTCCTTGTAAAAAGGCTTATCCTGATAGGCATCTTTCAAGAAAAAGTGCTTTATACCTCCAAAATTATCTTCTTTAGCTATTTCATTACCATTAAATACAATTGTTCTGACTGGGCCATCATGAGAAATATCTACAGAGACATTGTTATAAGGTATATGATCAGTGTTTTCAATAACTGTATTTAAAGGCAATGGGTCAACGTTAACTGGCACTCCTACTCCTTCCAATGCGTTGGTTATAGGTATTTCAGGGTCAGGTGTAATTTCAGAAACGATAGGACTTTCAATCTGATCTGTACTTTCTGGATTAATTATTTGAGTTTTGCCGTGAAAAGTATCTATGCTTCCTGTCTTAGTATCAAGCATGACATCTCTTCCGCCACCAATATGTTCATATGCCAAATTACCTTTCGCATCGATTAATAATTTTTCACCGGCATATCCTATTCCGCTCTCGTGAGTTGATGGATCATAAAATTTCAATTCTTTGGCTAGTTCAATGGAAGATTTATCCATTATATTTTCCTTTATACCTTCTGGAATATTATCTCCATATTCATCCCTTATTCCTTTTTTCAAATCCATTATGGTTTGAGTAAACCCTTTAGAAGAAATATTTACTCCTACTTCTGGAATTTTTACTTCAACAACTGAACTTGCTTTTGGAATTTCCACATCTTGAGGTAAGACATTAGGTTTTGTTGGCAAACTTTCTGCGACAACTCCAGACTTTGGTAAATTTATATCTTCTACTCTTTGAGATGGAAGATTTATATCTTTAGAATTTTGTAAGTGTTCAGAAACATCTGAATGATTCAGTGCATTCTCCACAGAACCCATAGCCATTGTTGCACCAGCTCCTACCCCAATCATCGCTCCGGCCTTCCAAAGAATCTGACGTTTTTTCTTATTCTGCTCTTTTTCAAAAGCTCGCATAGCCTCTCTTTCTCTTTTTTCAAAGTTGGCTTCATCTATGCCATTTGAATACTTCTCTAATATTTCAGATTTTCTCAGCTCATTGCCTTCTTTTTGATACTTATCAACTACTTTTCCCGTAGCTAAAGATGTAACAGTACCTACACCAGCTCTTACCGCTCTATATCCTCCGAAGACAGCTGCTCCGGTCAATGTCATACCTCCTAGCAACATACCACCAGCAAAAAACGCTGTGCCAGTCAAAGCGACACGAGCTCTTTTATCCATCCTTCCCCATTTTTCTAAGGCTTTTCTAATTTTTCCTTTTTCCAAAGGAGTTGCTCCCGCTTCAAGAGCCTCGGCCAATAAATTCCATTCTTTTCCCACCTGATTCATAAGTGCAAGCCTGTCGATAGTTTTTTCTGTTTTTTCTATTATTTCGCCCGCGCCTAAAGCTTTAGGTACATAAACAGCCTTCTCCAATATCTTTTGGCTTTTATTTTTCTTAGCTTGTATGTATGCGTTTTCAGCCTCTATAAGTTCAATTGGTCTATCAATTTCGGGTATATGACGTTCTACTCCAAGATCAGCAAACATCTTACCAATTTTGCTTTTCTTTTCACGAAGTGTGTTTTTCCATTCCACCATTCTTTCCGCATAAATAGAACGTGCTTCTGCTAATTCTGAATCTATAGTGTCCATGCCTTCTTTGGTAGTAATTTCTTCTGCCTCTTTTTTCTCTATTTTTTTACCTGAATTAGCAGGAGGTGTTTCAACCACTGGATCTGTATCAACCTTTATCTTTTTATTTTTAGCTTTAACTTTTTTTATTTCTGGCTCAATAACAGTCTCTTTTTCCACTCCCTTATCTTCATTTGGTTTTTGAACTTTTTCCATCTCTTGAACCCACTTAAACATTTCTTTTTTATATTCTGGATCAGCTATTTCCTCTATAAATTTTTTAGCATCCTCAAATTTATTCTGCTGGACCAATTCAGCTGCTAAGTCTGATAAAACCTGTATTTTGAAATCACCATCTTTTATATTCAGAGCATATTTTTCAAGTGAAGCTGTAGTGTTTCCTGCCTTAAGTGAATTTTTAGCTGCATCTTCTAAAGCTTTATCATCTACAGAAAATTCAGGTTCTGGTGGTAACTCTATTTCTTTTTCTTTTTTCTCTATTACTTCAGTTACTATTGGATTTTTTATATTTTCTTCTTTTATTCCTTCTTCAATTTTTGGAGTAACTTTATCTAGTTTTTTTTCTTGTTCCTTAATTATTGATCTATCCAATGAAGCTAAAATAGCCTTTGATGTTGGTTCAGAAATAACCCCATCTTCTATCGCGTGTTGTAAAATTATTTCTACATTTTCTCGAGAGTCTCCATGATGCAAAGTGTTGCGAAGGATTCTCAGTTGGGTCTTCTTATCTAAGTTTATTTCCTTTGCGGTAAGTATGTCTAACGGAGCAATTACGCTATAGGGAACATTATATTTTATATCACTAAAATTAGTTTGTGATTTTATTGTTTTCTGTTCCAAAGTATCTTCCATTTGCATAATTGTACCATGAGGAAAGTTTTAATTTCTAGTTTTACAAGCTAGACAACAAAAAACTCCCAAGTGGGAGTTTTTTGTTTGTAATTATTTCAAATAATGAATCTTACCTACACCTCATAAACCAAGACTCTCAAATCGGGATGAAATCCGATGTGAGAAATTGAAAATAAGAGGAGCCTTAGTTAGTGCTAAGGTGACGAATATTTTTAATTTGGGAACGAGGAGTTCGCCAGATTTGAGAGTCTACTTGCGAGACTCAACGATTGTCTTCTCCACGTTTGGAGGTACAACTTCGTAGTGGTCAAACTCCATCTGCACTGAACCTCTTCCCTGTGTCATTGAACGGATATCAGTTGTATAACCGAACATTTCTGACAAAGGTACCTTGGCATGAATAACACGTAGCATTCCTCTCTCGTCCATTCCTTCTATCTGACCTCGTTTTCCTGAAAGTGAGCCTGTAATATCTCCCATGAACTGTTCTGGCATGATAGCTTCAACTTTCATAATAGGCTCAAGAATAACAGGTCTTGCTCGCTTTGCTGCTTCCTGGAAAGCCTGTGAGGCGGCTATCTTGTATGCAATTTCAGAAGAGTCCACATCGTGGTAAGAACCGAAAGTAAGTTCACAAGAAATATTTACCATCTTGTAACCAGCCACAATTCCTCTATCCATCGCCTCATGTACTCCCTTCTCAACTGCAGGAATAAATTCTTGTGGAATAACTCCTCCCTTAATTGAGTCGATAAACTCGAAATCTTCGTAGCGGTGAGTGTTCTTTGGAATTTTTGCTCCTTCTTCCAATTTCTCAAGTGGCTTAATCGTAAGCTTTACGTGTCCGTACTGACCTTTTCCTCCTGTCTGCTTGATGTATTTGTGTTCTGCTTCAGCTGAACTCAAAATAGTTTCTCTGTAAGCTACCTGCGGCTTGCCGACATTTACTTCCACTCCGAATTCTCTCTTCATTCGATCAACCATGATTTCAAGATGGAGTTCTCCCATTCCAGAAATAATAGATTCTCCAGTATCCGTGTTAGAAGAAATTACGAAAGTAGGATCTTCGTCAGAAAGTTTCTTCATAGCCATACCCATTTTCTCCTGGTCTGCCTTTGTTCTTGGTTCAATTCGAAGAGATACCACTGGATCAACGAATTTAATTGGGTCTAAAATAATAGGACTATTTTCATCACAAAGTGTGTGTGAAGTTTTAGCTGATTTCAATCCTACCGCTGCGGCAATTTCTCCCGCATACACTTTTTTTACTTCTTCTCTCTTATCTGCTTGTAAACGGACGATTCGTCCTAATCTTTCTTTTTCGCCAGTAGTTGAGTTATATACATATGTTCCCGCCTCTATAGTTCCAGAGTAAACTCGAAAGAATGTTAGCTGACCTACGAATGGATCGTTTTGGAGTTTGAAAGCCAAAGCTGAAAAAGGCTCTTCATCTGAAGCTTTTCGATAAATCTCCTCGTTAGTCTTTGGATCAAGACCGTGAACAGGAGGCACATCCAACGGTGATGGCAAATAATCCACAACGCCGTCTAGTACGAGCTGAACTCCTTTGTTCTTCAAAGCAGAACCTGCATAAACAGGAATTATTTTCACTTCCAATGTTGCTTTTCGAAGAGTTTTTTTGAGTTCATCATATGATGGTTCCTTCCCTTCAAGGTATGCTGACATCTGATTATCATCTTGCTCTACAATCTTTTCTATAAGTTCTCCTCTGAATTTTTTTGCTTCTTCGAGGTATTCAGCAGGAATCTCCTCTTCACGTATTGTCATTCCCATATTTCCTTCGAAGTAAAAAGCTTTCATCTTCAAAAGATCGATTACTCCTTCGAATTTATCTTCAAGACCAATTGGAATTTGAAGTCTGACAGCATTTTTTGTAAGTCTGTCCAAAATAGAAGCATAGCTTCTCTCAAAAGAAGCTCCTGTTCGGTCAAGCTTGTTTATAAAACATATTCGAGGAACATTTCCATCATCTGCATATCGCCAGTTAGTTTCTGATTGAGGTTCAACTCCCGCAACTCCGTCAAAAACTACCACAGCACCGTCGAGAACTCGAAGTGAACGCTTTACTTCAGCAGTAAAGTCGATGTGTCCTGGAGTGTCAATAACATTGAATCTATATAGGTTGGTTTTGTCTTCTTTTACTGTAGCTTTCGGAAGGTATGTAGGATTCCAGAAACATGTAATAGCCGCAGCAGTAATAGTAATACCTCGCTCTCTTTCCTGTTCCATCCAGTCGGTTACTGTCTCACCTTCGTGAACCTCTCCAATTTTATGAGTCATTCCTGTATAAAAAAGCACACGCTCTGAAGTAGTGGTTTTACCTGCGTCAATGTGTGCAATAATTCCGAAGTTTCGTACTCGATCTAGTGGATAATCGCGGTTCATATAAAGTTAAATTTTGATAAATGAATTAAGTAAAATATAACGGGTACAATGTTTTGATGTCATTCCGACGTCGTGAATGAGAATACTCATTCACACGCTCCTCATTAGTCAAAATAAAAACCCTCATGGGTTGAACATCCAAAACTATATACTAAGTCCGCCTTCGTTGCAATGAGGTTTTTTATATGATAAAAATATTCGTGGAGGAATGTTGAGTAAACTACTAACCGTGCAAGAAATCATGGCCTTAGCTTCCAATGTTACTGAAGTTCCTAATGAAAAAGGGGTGTTCGAAATTGCTCCGCCGATACAAGTGCGTAGCATCAGCACCAAGATAACAGTGCACATTAGACGGGTGGACAAAGAAGGGCGTCGTCCAGGATACATCTTAACGGTAGAAAGTCGTTTCTGGATTAAAGCAAGTTTCCTTGAACTTTTACCTGTAAAATAAGCAGCAGTTTTAAAAGACACTATTCAAAAGGCTCCGAGCAATCGGGGTCTTTCTTTTTACCTTCTTGCAAAGAACTTTTTTGAAGGTAAAATACACCTCGGAGGTTTAATGATTGTAACTGTTCAAGACCATCTTGGCAGTTTAATTTTTTGTTCCTAAAAAGGAGAAACGTACATGAAGATTGACGATGCGGTGGCCCTAGCCAGAGCCACCAATCGAATCCTGACTGTTGACCCCAAAGATCCTGCCATCTTTTTACTTTCAACTCCTTTGACTCTGATTCACAAGAGTAGCGGTATGGAAGTTCTGGTGGATAAGATGAACAAAGTTAAACACACATTCCATGTGATGAAACATGAACTGTGGAGTAGTGTGAACGAATACCGAGCAGTAGATCCCACGGATTTCGGCCCACGAGACGCTGCTTAAGACTCGACTTACTTTTTCGCAAATCTGTTTGCTGTAAAGACTAAAGATCCCGTAAGGGGTCTTTATTTTTTATATAAATTATGATAAAAATAACTTCGGAGGCCCCATGACCAACGTTCATCAGATCCTTTCCGTTGCAGGTGTGTTCGAACCCCATCCGGACAGGTCGGAATCGTATCTTCTCTTGATACCTGTGAGAGTAATCCACCTGAATACTCGACAAATCTTCCATGCCGACATGGTCGATGTGAAAGGTCTCTTCCCAGGCGGAGTTCATCTCGTCGAAGCCAATGTTTGGCGTTCTGCAAGTCAATTCGCACTAGCTCCAGATTTCGAATCGGCGGGTGTGTAAAAATCGCTCCATTCACAGGAAATAAAAAAGGACTGCATCATTGCGGTCCTTTTTCGTAAGTCCTATGTTTTATAAATTCCTTTGCAATTTATGTTTTTTTATGATAAAAAACTCCTGGAGGCGCGATGGACGTCAAAGAGATTGTCAGACTGGCAGTAGGTGTGGAAAAAATTAAAAACGAAGAGGGTGGCTACAGACTTAGCCCTTCGGTACGTTTGTTTCATCGTCCAAGCTCAACTCACATTCTGGTGGACAGAGTGAACATCGTTTCAAACGAAGTCCAGTCGATAGACCTAAAAGGACCTCGCCCAGCAACACAGTTCGAACCAGTTTCCTGATTTATTTTGAAGTTCAAAAAAAGGCCGCGATTCGTCGCGGTCTTTCTCGTATAAAAAATTAAGAACCTTGAATATGTGCTTGGAAAATTAAGTCCGAGTTAAAGAAGTTTTCAAATCTAGATGAAGTTCAAGGCGTGAGTTCAAAAGTTTTCATAATTTGAGACAAGGTCGCTTATAAAATTTAAAAATGTGAGAAGCCTTAGTTAGTGCTAAGGTGACGAGAATTTTAAAATTTTAGAAGATAAGATTGGCCAAATTTGGAAACTTGCATGGTAAAAGAAAAATCCCCTTTCGGGGACTTTTCTTTTACCATGCAAAATGGGCAAAAGCTTTGTTCGCTTCGGCCATCTTATGCGTATCTTCTCTCTTCTTTACTGCCTTACCTTCGTTTTTTGCAGCAAGCAAAATCTCATCTGCTAGTCTTGAGTGCATTGGTGCTCCCTTTGCTGCTCGAGCTGATTCAATAATCCATTTCATTGAGAGGAAAACTCTTCTTTCTGGCCTTACTTCTCGAGGAATCTGATAGTTAGCACCTCCAACTCGTCTTGATCGCACTTCTGTAAGTGGTCCTGTGTTTTTCAATGCTGTATCAAAAACTTCCATAACATCTTCAACTTTTGATTTCTCTTTTACGATTTCAAGTGCATCATAAACAATCTTTCGAGCAGTTTCCTTCTGACCTCTTAGCATTACGTAGTTTACAAATTTACCGACTTTTTCTGAGCCGTAAACATGGTCCTTTCCTACTATATTTCTATTTGTTACTTTTCTTCGCATTTTTAATATTTAAAATTATTTTCCTTTCTTTGGTTTCTTTGCTCCGTATCGTGATCGTCCCTTCATTCTCTTTTCTACACCAGTAGCATCAAGCATACCTCGAACGATAGTGTATCGAACACCAACATCCTTTACTTTACCTCCTCGTAGCAATACTACTGAGTGCTCCTGCAAGTTGTGGCCCATTCCTGGAATATAAGCTGTAACCTCCTGACCGTTTGTAAGACGAACTCTAGCAATCTTTCTGATAGCTGAGTTAGGCTTCTTTGGTGTCTTAGTTGTAACTTTTGTACAAACACCTCGCTTGAAAGGAGACGGATAAAATACTGGTCTGTTTGTAAGGTTATTAAAACCACGAGTAAGAGCCACTGCTCGTGGCTTGAATTTGAGTTTTGTTCTTTTTCTTCGAACTAGCTGATTTATCGTTGACATTGCTCACTACTCTAATATATATGTATAAAAAACGCAAGGTTGTATAAATAAAAAAAACACCTTCGTTCCTCGAATGAGTACTGAAAGGCGCTTAGGCACCGGGCTGTATATCCATTATAACAGCCCGACACCGCATATGAGACCTCCAAAATATAAATCTTGCCAGCAAAATGGAGTTGCTGAGTAAAGAACATGCGTCCGGAGCCTGGTGTATCACCCCGCCAAGCCCCGGACGACTCGGGTACTTTTAATTACCTTGTTAGCTGTGGTGATCCAACTAACTGACCACTGTCACTTACCCCAGAGACCGCGGGTCGTCTTCTGAGCTAAATCAACCAATTTCTGCCGGTTGATTTAGGTATCCACACTTATCATCTTGCGTATCCAGAGTCCAAGCGTGGCAATAACAACTCTGGTACATTCAGAGGTTAGCACATCCTTTTATAAATGTCAAGGAAAACTATATAAATAAATACAAAGAAACCTCACACAGATTACTACGCTAAAGCGTAAGATTTCTATGCGAGGTTAATCCTCTTTTTCTTCCAAATCCATACCAGCAAATGCACGAGAAACACTGTTCAGGAGTTTGATGATAAATCTTCCTCCGATTAGAAAAAGTCCTCCTGTAGCCACAGCTCCCAACTGTAGCAAGTGCGTTACGTGTGTGGGTTCTATTCCCACACTCACAACCATCAAACTGACTAGTAGTGCTCGGACTTTGTCACGTTTTCTCATACGGCCTTTGAATGAGCATGTGGCTCCCCTGATGGGACTTCAACTTAGAACTTCCATGTAGATTTATAGCAGTTTATATGCTTTTTGTAAAAAAGAAAATTAATCTTACTCAAGCTGGTTACTTAATATTAAGTCCGGAGATCAAATGATATTCCCAACCTACCAATGGAGTGACATACTGCCACAAAAAGAAAATGAAAAAAATAAGAATGAACACTCCATTTTTCTCCAAAGTAGCTCGAATATTTTGCATACTATTTGGAAGTAATGAAAAAAGGATTTTGGAACCATCTAATGGTGGAATAGGAATTAGATTGAAAGTAGCGAGAATTAAATTAATGAACACTATACTCGATGCTATATATATGTATGAATCTCCAAACTGCGACAATACCCCGAAGCGAATTAGTAATCCAAAAAAAAGAGCGATGATTATATTGGATAATGGACCTGCAATTGCCACGATAGCTTCACCCCACTTTTGGTTACGAAGATTATATGGGTTGAAAGGTACTGGTTTGGCCCAACCTATAATAAAACCTCCAAAGAAATAAGACATGATTGGGAGGAGAAAAGAGCCGAACCATTCCAAGTGCTTGAATGGATTCAGGGTAAGTCTTCCTGCATGCTTAGCAGTGTTATCTCCTAACAACATTGCAGCATAGCCATGAGATACCTCATGGATGATGACGGAAAAGATTAATATTAGAATGGAAAATATAAAGTCAATATTCATAAAATTCAAATGTCAAAATCCAAATTTCCAAAGAATTTCAGTTTTGATATTGGAAATTGGAAGTTGGAAATTTTTATTTGCCATTACTATGCCTCTATGTTAGCATAACTCTCATGGCAAAAGCATGTCCAATCACTAATAAAAGCTCACAAATGGGAGGCGGATACTCAAACCGCACTCGAGCAACTCAGTTCAACCCGACTGGGATGAAACGACGCTATGCAAATCTTCAGAGAAAGAAGATCTATATTCCTGAACTCAAAAAAACTATTTCTTTAACCTTATCAGCACGAGGAATCAAGACTATACAAAAGAACGGCGCATTTGCTACCCTCAAAAAAGCAGGACTCATATAAATATGGATTTTGTCATTATTTATAACTCAAGTAACGAAATAGACGCAACTCTAATACAAGGTTTTTTGGAATCACGCGACATAGTGACAAAAATAGTAACTACCAACGCGAGGTCAGGAAAATATATAGGGGCAAATGTACCTTATGCAATAACTGTAAAAAATAAAGATAAAGATAAAGCTATTCAATTTTTGAAAGACCGAGATATTAATTTAAATTAACTTTACCCCTCAATCGTATGCGTGTGATTTTTGTTTTTGACATATACACAACCAAGCGTACCATTATAGAGAGGTGCCTATGAAATTCCTGATGTGCAAGGCAATCGCGAGAAATATCGCTTACCTGCTCAGCTGGGGCTTCTGGAAACCAGCACTGTCTGACCCGGACTACCCAGCAAAAACCATGGCTTTACTCATATTGTTTGCAGCATTTGCGGACATTATGCAAATGATATTGAAACCTGGTTACCCAAGTAAGGTCGCCTAATAGGCAACCTGAAATATTTTACAAAAAAAATAAACGACCGACTCAAATGAGTCGGTCGTTTTTATTTAGTGTGAACCGATACGCTTCTTACACATCCAGTACTCAGACATGCCTGAACCGCCAATGTGTGAAGTTCCTCCTAGAACTTCCCCACAATTTGGACAAGTTGGCTTTGACTCTTTTTCAGAACTTTTCATTTTAACCTCAGGTATTTGGTAAAATGTTTGGTAGAATCTGACGGGTAGCCGCACGTTCTGGACTTCTTTTGTCTTCCTGCCTAGCAGAGAAAGCTACATCGACAGTTACATAAGGACATCTAGGATAAAACTCTTTGTGTCGTGCCAACGCATAATCGTAAGCTTGTTCAATGTTTAATGCCTCAAATCTCCAATAAAGCTGGCATTTACCTTCCCCACATAAGGCGCTGTACCACATGAACCCTCCCGTAATAGCTGAATACCAAAAAAACTCATCTAGTGGATAAGACTACTAAATTAAAAAAATATTACAAAGTTTTACAACCCACTATTGCCGATTTGGGATTTTTATTTTTTACGCGAACTTGCCTCAAATCTGAAAGTTCTAAAGGTTCGAGTTGGATAAAAACGACCGGACTCCTATAGAGTCCAGTCGTTTTTGATTCTCACTCAGAAGAAAAACTTGGAACCCGTTCGAGTTCAGCGAACTCAGGTTCTTCTTCCTCACCACTCAGATTATCGAGGCAAATTTCACAGGGTTCCGATAGAACTTTTTCGATCAAAGGATCCTCATCGAGTGGCCATTCAGGAAACCATTTTTCCTGATGGGCAATTCTCCCACATTTCTTGCATTTGAAGAGTCGATGGGGAAACACATCTTCAGATTTACATTTCGGACAAAGACGATTCCCTATCTCACCGAATTCTACCTCTTTACCTATGTAGTTACACTCGGAACAACTCCATGCATCGAACATAATAACTCCTCTCTCTTTCCTAAAGATGTCATAAGTTTGTTTTTATTACAACTTACACCCAACTACGGCTGGCTTGGAATTTTTATTCTTCAAAACGAAGTTCATACCGTTGGATTCAAAAACTATTGTGCCGTTATTGCATGTGTCGAATGACGGAATTTTCAATTTACTCAATGTGTCCAAAGTTTCCTTATGTGGATGTCCGTAGCTATTACCGATTCCTGAAGACATGACTGCCCACTGTGGAGAAACGTCATTTACATACTCTTCGCTGGAAGACGTTCTGGAACCATGATGACCTAGTTTCAAAATAGTGCTTTTTAAACTCGTTCCGTACAAACTTGCCAGATAATGTTCGACATTGGAAGTGGAGTCCCCTTGAAGCATTATACTAGTATCACCATAGACTAATCTCATAACAATCGAACCGTCGTTACTAGAAAGACCAGACACATCCCTGTCAGGAAAAAGAATTTCAATATAAGCTCCGCCACCAATATCCACAATCTCACCTCTCCGCACAACAATTTCTGGGATATGCTTGTCTGCAATTTCCTTTTCAATAAAGGCGTAGGTGCTAGTCTTTGATTTTGTTCCTGGCTCTAATACTACATCGACGGAGTACTGATCGAGAAGCGAAATAAATCCTTCATAGTGATCTTTGTCAGGATTTGTGATGACCAACATATCAATATGCTTATCGTACCAAGGCATTTCCTTGGGAATTTCTCGCATCAAGTTCTTGTCTGGACCACCATCCACCAAAACTTGTGTTCCTGTTGGAGACTCAATGAAAAGCGCATCACCTTGACCAATATTCATAACAGCAAATGTTAGTAACCCCTATTGGTCCTCGGCAATGACAATTCCCCACACCATAACACTTATAAAAAGGAGGAAAAGTAATAAATACCAGCGTAAAT
>JACDEV010000023.1 GCA_013816135.1 Patescibacteria group bacterium
CGCCAGGCCCACGAGGACATATGCCCCGTCGACGATTAGTCGACGGGGCATTACTTATTTATTTTTTATATTTTTTTAGAATATCAGCTTCTATCTCTTCCCTATTTCCACCATAAGTCAGATACGACAGCTGTTTTAACTTATCAATCACTTCAGGATTACCTTTTGGTGGTGTGGATGCTTTTATATTAAATGCTTTGACAGGTTTTCCACCTACTAACATTTTTAAATAAGCATTGTAATTATCGATATTCATAATATCCTTAGCAGTAAATACAGGTGAGAATTGTTTTTCTAGATATTCAGCATCTTCTGCACCAACACGAAAGGCTGCAATAGAACCAACGTTACCAAATACCGCGTCTTTTATATCATCTTGAAGTTGAGCAATAAATTGGTGAGCAATATTTAACGACAATTTATATTTTCTAGCCTCTGAAAGAATAGTAGCGATAGAGTTTGTGGTTATGTTCTGAAACTCATCAATATATAGATAAAAAGGAGGAAAGGTTTGATTAATAACATCCACTCGAGAAAGTGCAGCCATTAAAATTTTTCCAACAAGGATGAGACCTATTAGATTCGCATTTATATCCCCTAACCTACCTTTGGAGAGATTCACCAGTAAAATCTTTTTCTGGTCCATAATCTTACGAAAATCAAAAGAAGATTTTTCTTGAGCAATTATTGGACGCATAATATCATTAGCTAAGAACACATCAAATTTGGAAGTGATGTATGGCACAATGTTTGCCAATGAAGCTTCCCCACCTGCTTTCTCGGCTACTTCGGTCCAGAATTGATAGACCACAGGGTTCTTACAGTTAGCCAACTTCATCTGACGAAACTCTTTGTTTGTCATAACACGTGATACGTCGAGAAGTGTACAGCCACTATCTGGGTCCTCAATGACCAGCATTGTAGCATTTCGAAAATATTGTTCGAACATTGGTCCTAAGGACTCCGGGACTCCGCCGTAAAGTTTTTGGAAAATACTAAATAGTTCGTTCACCACAAAAGTTTTTTGTTCAGGATGAGTTCTATCGTACTCAAGCATGTTTAGAGCCATCGGTCTTTCCGTGTGACTTGGATCAAAATAAATAACATCTTGGAAACGATTTTGAGGAATATTTGACAGGATGTCCAATACATCCGAACCATGAGGATCAATGAAACATGCACCTTGACCGGAGTTAATATCCTGAATAATCATATTTTTTAAAAGCGTAGTTTTTCCAGTACCAGTTTGGCCGATAGTATACAAATGTCTTAATCGATCTTCATCTTGCATATAAATAGGAGTATCAACATTTCGGTAAGTATTTATTCCGAGCAAAGTTCCAGTTTTGCTAATTTCCGAAGGTGCGGGTGCAGCCACAGATTGTGATTGCTTTAGTTGTGGAGTTGGAGCAAGGGCGTTCGTGTGGAAATGTATAAGTGTTGTTACTTCGTGAAGGTTTAAAGGTAAATTCTGTTCAGAGTCGTATGCTCTAAAAGAAAAATTTCTTAACATACTAGCCAAAGCTGCTTTTTCCAAACGTTTAATCTTAAGACCATTTGATGCAGTGTCTGTGAATTGATTAAAACTCGATTCTAAACCTTGTAGGATTCTTTCTGCGTCAGGTTGGCTAGGAGCAGAAGCAACCAATCGTATATTTGTAGAAACAATAGTTGCAGAGGTCTTTAATTTAATTTTTTGGATAGCATCAGAGTCAATCGGTTTTTTTTCTTCATCAGGTTTTGGTCCAGATTTAAAGAGCGAAAACACTCCTTTTTTTAATGTGCCAGAAACTGTTTCTGGAAGATCAATAGCTTCTTTGGTGGGTATACCTTTTTCGATTTGTTCAATGGCAAAGTTATATTTTTTATTATAATAATCCCCTTTGGGTGCAAAGATTATTTGAATAGCTGCACCTTCACCTTCTTTTTGAATTTTAGAAAAGCTGTTTAAAATGATGTTCAAAGGGTCGTGATCAAATGCTTCATATGTTTTAAAAGGATAGACTGAATTTGTTGATGATTCCAAATAGGATCCCAGAGAAGCTCCTTCGTTATTAAAAATATTATAATCAGATGTTACTTCCGCAAGTCTTGCGTGATGAAAGACAGAAATAAGCTGTCTTTCAAAAAGTTCTTTATGCATATTTGGAACTGCAACATAAAAAACAAATTGGTCACTGCCATTTGCATTAGCTATTTCTAAGACAAAATAATTTTCTTTATAACTCTTTGTGCTGTCTTTCGCCACAATAGATAGCATTCCTGACAAAAATTGCTCCATTCCTGAAATAAGCTCTTTTAGGCTTTTTGTTTTTTCATCCTGTTTTTCTTCTGGAAGAACTACTTCGTATAAAGTCATATTTAAACCTCGGAATTCACGATTAGAAACATCTACATCCTTGGCTTTATAGCCTTTTTTTATGTATTGAACTAAAAAACGATGAAAATCATCTTCTATATGAGGGTCTTTGAATCCAGCTAAGACACTCATAGCGTTCTTTATTCCTTTTTCATTTAAGATATCTAACAAACCAACTATCTTGTCATCATGACGTTCTGGAATAAGATCAAGAACTATAGCTTCTACACTTTCCTTCGGTAATACTAGATCTTTATGAAGTGCATGTTCTATTGGTACTTCTTTGTATCTTGAAATCTGATCTTCAACTACTTGGTTGATCTCGTAATTTTGCTTCTTATCATTTAGTTCTTTTTCTTTATTTGAAATTTGCTCACGTAAATAAGTTATTTCTGCTTCAGGAGTACTGAAATGCATCACAGCACTTTCTGGATTATTTTCCATATTGATATTATATAGGACTTAACACTTTTTGAAAACGCTAAAAAGGTAGAGAGTGATGATAAAAAACAATGATTCCCACAATAATAGATCCGAACACGCTCACCATAACAAATGAACCTGAGACATCTTTTATTTTTGCGATTACGGGATCAAACTGAGGTTGCACTTTGTTACACAAATCTTCGATTGCTGTATTAATAATTTCAGCCATTAGTATACCAGACATAGAAATGACGCATAAAGCAGATTCTATATATGTAAATCGATAATACACAATAATGATACTGAGGATTATTCCTGCAAAAACTTCAATCTTAAAATTCCTTTCTTCTTCAAATACAATTCTTAAGCCCTTTAGAGCAT
Source organism: Patescibacteria group bacterium (assembly GCA_013816135.1). Classification (GTDB taxonomy): domain Bacteria; phylum Patescibacteriota; class Minisyncoccia; order Phycocordibacterales; family DATDWN01; genus C7867-006. Next base: position 3,167 of record JACDEV010000023.1, read on the forward strand.
ACCAGAAAGAATTCAAAACTTTTGTAATCATATTCTAAATCATACATTTCTTTTACGAAAAAAGCTCATACTCACAAAGAGTATGAGCTTGAAAGCTTAGTTTGGTAAGCTTTGCAAGTATCTAGTCTGAATCTGACCATTTATCTTAGTTTCCACTCTGATCCTAAAGATCTCTAAAGTAGTAATAAAATAGTGTGCCTCATCAGCTGTGTGGGTGAAAAATTCTTGCTTACCCACTTCAAGAGTCCAATTGTAGACTCCATTACCTCCACTAGCTTTAAAATTAGCAGACATGCCAAGATGGATCTCAACTATCGCAGGTGAAACACGAAACTCTCCGAGGTAAATGTCTGGGCTGGCTGGAGAAGTTCCACATGCGACACAGGAAACCGTAAGTAAGAGTAGGACGAGAAGCATTGGCCTCATTAACAACTCCTTATTTCAGATTTCGGCTTCTGGGCTAATAATTCAATATTTATTGAAATATGTCAAAGATTTTAATTATTCATTTATATTTTCCTATTTTTTTACAAACAAAAAAGGCCAGCAAAGCTGACCTTTAGGAAACGGGTGGATCGGGTAAGGATCCGGGTAGTGTCATCAAGTGCAAGCAAATGATGACCGAAAGAACTTCGTAAGAAGGAAGAGATAATGGGAGAATGTGTACGTCGCGAACGTTCACATCCAACATCCAAAATCTCAACCTAACTTACATAGATAGTATACTCCCCTACATTCGTATTTGTCAAGAGTACTTTCAAGATACCTTTTGATAAGTAATAATTACATCAGTTTATAAATCAAAATACTTTATAACGGCTTTCCAATCTTTAACTCTAACTATATTTTCATGCAATAAATCCTTTTGATTCCACTTGTAGTTTCCAAATAGTAAGCCCTGTATACCCACCTCTGCTGCAGCCTCAATATGCTTAAGTTGGTCATCAATCAGATAATCAGCTTTTATATTTTTTGCAATATTAGCTTTAGTCATCTTTAATCCACCAATATCTCTCGAGTCATAGAAGCCAGCAAATATGCAGTCATTGAATGTATCTTGATAATGAGTTCTAATCCAATCTATAGTCATTTTTTCCAATGACATCCTACGACTTGTGATGAGAACAAGAGTAAATTTATTCTTTAATTTTTCTAATGCCTCCTTTGCCCCGTCAATTAACTTATGTTTACTCACAACATCCGATTTATGAAATTCATCAGATCTTTTTCTGGCTTCTTCTAAACTGATTTTCCACATTTCTGCCCAATGCTCATGATAATCTTCATGGGTTAGGCTAGTACCAAACCTGACATTACTCCACTCAATAAATGCAGTCGCACTGGAACTTAGTACGTCATCTATATCAATAGCAATAACTTGTTTGTTCATAAATCTTTTAAAATGTGACCTTACCGGGAATCGAATCTTACAGATTCAGTACCCCAATTTGATATTTTATTTCTTTTACTCATAAAATATCTCAATCGGGCTTCAATTCCCTCGACTTTTTCACTTCGTGAAAATGTGATCTAATTTTAACCTTTGCTCTAACTTTTTTCCAGCAAGTTTAATTGTGGAATTCCGCCACGGCTCAGCGTCTACTTCACCGAGCACTAGATTGTGCTCGGCTCCGTTACCGCTGTTCCGTGT
>JACDEV010000019.1 GCA_013816135.1 Patescibacteria group bacterium
GTGGGCTACACCCGAAAAGTGTGCGGACTTCGGACTAGAACCTTACGACTTGGGTCCAGGTTCTTATGGTGGCGCATTTGAGTACGTTTTGCCTGATGGCACAATCTACAATCAGTTCAAAGAAGTTCTGAAGCAAGTGAAAGAAAAGCCAGATGTAATTACGCACAAGATTACCACCTGGATTCCTCACTACTGCGTTGGTCACAGCGATAGGCAGAGGAAAGTTGTGGTGGCTCCTTGTCATGGGGACATCGAGCTCACAATCATTGGAAAAAATCTGACACTCCGAATGGATCAGCGTTCTGCTGATTTCCCTATCGGTGTTCCGTCAAACATCATCCAATATGCAGCTCTTACTATTATGATTGCGCATGTTCTGGGATACGTTCCGTATATGTACATTCATTCAACGCACAACTCTCAGATATACGAGGACCAGGTCGAGCAATCTAAGGAAATCGTCTCTCGAAAGACCAGGCCCTTCCCAAGCCTTTATCTGACGGAGGAAGGACTGAAGGTTACTGACCTCTTCGACTTTCTACCAAGTCATTTCGAACTGAAAGACTACGATCCTCATCCTGCAATTGCAGGAATTCCTGCAACAACCTAGTTCTGTAATAAAGTTCAAGTCCGCTCCGCAAATTGTGGGAGCGGCTTGTTTTTTTTACCAAAAATGATAGAACTGCACTCAGAGGTACACATGGCCGAGATGAAGATGGACAATGCTAGGGATCCTGAACAGATTCGCAGGATGAAAGCATTGAAGGAATCGGGGCGCTGTTATTTTTGCAAAGAAGGTTCAGCGGAAGAAAAAACTTTACCTGTGATTATCAATGAAGGTGAGTACTGGTACATCACAAAGAACGATTTTCCACTTGACGGGAGTGTACACCACTACCTAATCGTTCCTCGTAGACACGTACTCCAAACTTACTATCTTTCTCCTGAAGAAAGAGTTGAGCTAGGAGGTATGGAATGGTGGCTTGCCCAGGACCTTAAAGTTTCGGGGTACTCAATGTTCGTTCGAAGTGGTGACATGTCGCTTACTGGTGCAACGATCGATCACTGTCATTACCACTTTCTGGTCGGTGGAGTAAAACCTGAAGTACCTGAAGGTGAAATGGTGCCACTTGATCAAGTTGTTCCAGTTGTGCTGGCATATAAACAAAAGTAATGAATACGGGCCCGGTTCGCATAAAGCGTTCCGGGCCCATTCTTTTAGTCGACTACTTGTACGATCTCCACTCCGTTTGCTCTCAAAATTTCCTGAGCATCCACAACGGAGTAACCTTCTCGAAAGAACACTTTCTTTACACCTGCCACAGCAAGCCAGCGTGCACAATCTTCACAAGGAAATGTGCTGACATAAACCGAAGCTCCGGAGATTGGAAGTCCATACTTTGCACACAGAGCAATTACTGCTTGTTCTGCATGTATCGAGCAGTACTTACCTTTCTGTCCAGCATCCACATTCAAACGCGGATCCCCGAAAATGTAGGTTTCGTACTCGTTTGGTAAATGAGTGTTGCAAGCTGTGACCAACAGTTCACCTGTAGGATCAAATGCAACAGCTCCAATCTGCCTCCACCAATCTGGACTCTTCACGGAAATGACCCTCGCCATATTCATACGCAAAATATCCAGTTCAGACGAGCTAACCTTCACATCAGGGACCACCTTCTGTTCTCGGATGACAGCTGACATATCCCATCGAGCAAAAATGTCTTGAAACAAAACATTCGCTCCAGCAGATCTGAGATATTTCTCAAAGACTGCATGAGAAACTTCTTCGTCCGGCATCACCCATTCTTTCCAAACTCCATTATGTGAGATTAGCTCAAGCTGTGGATCTTGCCATTCAGGTGCGAACTCTGAAACATTGTGCACCAACCTCTTCAGCTGAGTTGACGACTGGATGATATCAATCATCAAATCAGTCGGCAATGCTCCCATATTGCGAGAAAGTCGTGGAAAAAAAGTCTCTGCCATCTCCTGTGTAATGAGGAAAAGATAGCTTCCTTTGTGTTCCTTAAACCATTTTATGTGCCGAGGATTCAGAGTCGGAATATACGCAAGTAAATTGCTCACGGCTTTCCTTCCTTGCCAAAATTGACCACACGGCCCGCTTTAGCATAATATCCTTCGATCGCGTCAGTGATGCAATCAACAAGTCCGCCTGCACCGTCAATAAGAAGTTCCCGAAGGACCTTGCTTGTTGAAGTTTCTGCTTGAGGTTCTAGAATTTCGAGTCTACCACAAAGTGCTTTCAGCTCTTCATGTTTAGCTGTACTCACATCCTGAGTAGAACGCGACATGATAAGCACATCCGGTTTGACTACTTTGATGACGAAGTCTGGATCTGCTTCGTGTTCTTTCAAATCACGAATAGTCAGAATATCGACACCACGAATATTGCTCAAAAGCTCGAGTCTTTCCTCGAACGGTACAACTGGTCGACGTTCGTTAGCCTTCTGCTTTCGCTTTCTGGTGTACTCGTCCGTATCGACAGCCACAACCAAAATGTCCCCACATGCCTTGGCTTTAGCGATGTAGCGAACATGTCCGATGTGAAGAAGATCATAAACCCCTTGTGTCATACTGATCTTGTAGTCCGAATTTCTCAAGCTAGAGATGGTATCTCTGAGCTTGTCATAGTCCGGAATGTAACGATCTTCGAAGCAACTGCTTCCGCTCAAAATGTTTTTTACAGACATACTCTCTCCTTTTTCAATGTTTAGAACGATTCTAGTTCTAGTATTATCCCAAGATAACAAAAAAAGATACTTTACATAAGTATCTTTTTTTGTCTTAATTTTGGAGAAAATTACTTAACCTCTACCCACACATAATTTTCTGTTGAAAATTTGTTCGGGCCCGCCTCGGCTCGTCAGCCTCCGGCCGGTGGACGTTTCCTATTTCACGTCCACCCCCATGCTTCTTGCAGATCCTGCAATGATCTTCATTGCGGCCTCTATATCATTTGCATTTAAGTCTGGCATTTTCTTTTCTGCGATTTCTCTTAGCTGTGCCTTTGTCAGAGTTCCAATCTTTGAAGCTGTATTCTTTCCTGAGCCTTTTTCTTTTCCAAGTGCTTTCAAAATAAGATTTGATGCTGGAGGAGTCTTAAGTACGAATGAAAATGTTCGGTCTTCGTAAACTGAAATCTCAACAGGAACAACATCTCCCATCATAGCCTTTGTTGCATCGTTGAACTGTTTTACGAATTCACCAATGTTAACACCAGCCTGTCCCAAAGCAGGACCTACTGGAGGAGCTGGGTTTGCCTTCCCTGCTGGGATGACTAGTTTTAATTTTTTTGTGATTTTCTTTGCCATATTTTGTGTGGTGATACTCTATTATAAAATCTTACAAATTGCAACATGTTTAAATTTTCAAATTCAGATGAGATCCGCGACGGACAAGGAAAATAATTTGAGCCTTACACCTGGTAAGGTGAAGATTATTTTGCCGAAGTCCAACAAAGGAGATCGCTGAATTTGGAAATTTTATGATTTTCGAACCTGGAGGAAGTCTAGCTCGACCGGAGTCTCACGCCCGAACATAGCCACAAGAACCTTAACTTTACCTCTTTCCTCATCAACTTCGTTTACCTTGCCTTCAAGGTCCTTAAATGGTCCGTCAGTAATAACAACTGAATCATTTATAGATAGGTCGATCTTATGCTTTGCAGTATGAGCATTCATTCTGCCAAAAAGTTCTTCTACTTCCTTGGTGTCTATGGGAACTGGATAAACTCCGGAACCAACGAATCCTGTAACTCTAGGTGTGTTTCTTACTACGAACCATGAATCCTCAGTAACAATCATATCCACTAGTATGTATCCTGGGTAAATTTTTTCTTCTTCTTCAACTCTCTTTCCAGCTTTTATTTTTATTTTCTTTTCTGTTGGAACAATTACATTAAAGATTTTATCTTCCATGTTCAAAGACTCGATTCGCTGTTTGAGATTTCGCATCACCGCGTTTTCATATCCTGCATATGTATGGATAACATACCAGTTTCTTGTATTGTGGAGCTGTTGTTTTGACATGTAAATTAATTAAAAAAATATTAGATGACAAACTTTTCTAGAACTAACTTGAAAATATAGTCAAAAAAACCAAGGAAGAAAGATACGAAAATCGAAATTATAACCACAACTATTGTAAAGGCGATGGCTTGATTTCGTGTTGGCCAGCTTACATGTTTTAACTCACCTTGAGTATCTTTTAAGTATGTTATTAAGCTCATTTTTTTATTTTCTTAGTAAAAAACCCCTCGCGGGATTAATTACATACTATCTTAGATTAGTCGGTTAGTCAACTTCGATAATTTTACTTAATTTCGTAGGTTATATTAACGGTAGAGGTAACCTTATTCTCTCCTGTCGGAACTTGAGGTGTTGGCGCTGACTGCATAGTATACGCATCTTTAGCCTGCATACCTCCAGCTGCATACATTTGGGGATTCTCTCCTTCTTGGAAAGAAATGATTGGACCTAATTCAATTCCTAAAGACTTTGCTAAAACCTTAGCCTTTGCCTTTGCATCTTCAATTGCCTTATCTCTTGCCTGTGCAGAAACAGCATCTATGTCATCTGTAACAAACTCTAAACCACTTATGTTCATTGCTCCCAATTCCCCTACTTTTGTAAGGATTACTCCTGAATCAGCTGTCTTTCTAACTTTCACAGAAATAGTTTGTCCCACCTCATATCCAGTTAGCACTGGATTTGATGGAGGACAAAAATTCTTTGAACAAACAACTGGTTGAGAGTAATCGTATTTGGGATTAGAATAATAGCTTACTGTTTTTACATCTTTTTCAGCTACACCCAAAGCCTTTAACGCATCTAGAATAGCATTGGTCTTTATTGTAGCTTTATCCTGAGCTTCTTTTACACTTTTCCCCTCTTCTATAACAGAGTAAGAAAATCTTCCGGTATCAGGAACAGTAAAAACCTCTCCTGTGCCTGTTACTGAAATTACATTTGAAGCAAATGTTCCTCTTCCGATATAAGAATATTCTTTTACTGCACTGATAGCTTTTATTCCTAGAAACACAGCAAGTAGAAGCAACACTGCAAAGAATACTTTTACCATTCTTGATTTCTCACTGCTATTTAATAATGGTTCCATATTTATTTGTTAGGTTATTAATATAGAACATCTTAACACAGGACAAGTAGCGTTAGTACTGTTGAACAAATTTCTGGTCAAAAATCTCACGCATACGATGCCAGATTGGTCTTTTTTTCCACTCAGCAAGATCAATCTCCTTAGCATTTTTAAGATCTTCGGTGAAAATATTCTGAAGTCCTGTAGCAAAAGTCTTGTCGTAAACTCCAAAAATACTTTCTTCGTTTATTTTTCTACTTCTGTAGTCCATGTTCGCTGAACCAACTACTGACCACAGATTATCTACAACAAGAGATTTAGAATGATTAAAATGTGGCTGATATTCGTATATTTTTACCCCAGCTTCCAAAAGTGGTTGATATGAATAATGGCTCGCATAATAGAGAGAAGTGGAGTCATTTAAAATATTAGGCACTAATATCCTCACATTTACTCCTTCTTTGACTTTTTTTATTAAAGCTTCACTGAGCGACTTATCTGGTAAGAAGTACGGAGTGGTTAGATATATAGAATGTTCTGCGGAAAGTATTGATAACAAATAAAACTTTTGCAATGTCAGACTATCTGAAGATGGTGTACTTGTTAAGGCAACATAGGAAAGACTACCAGCTTTGTCCACTGAAAGATCTTTGAAAAATTTATCACCAACTAATATCTCTGCAGTCATTCCAGTCCAAAGCTCAGAAAATGTTCCCTGGATGTCTCGAACCATATTACCAGTAGTACGAAACATTACATCGTGGTAAGCCGAGTCTGGTTTTACTGTCGCTAACCAATCGTCACTTATAGCCATCCCTCCTGTATACCCTATTTCTCCGTCTATAATAAAGGCGCGTCTGTGGTTGCGTTTGTGGTTTCGTAAAAACTCCCAAGGGGCAATCGTCAGAGAGTGGAAAGCATGTACTTTTCCACCAAGTTTTTTCAACTCATTTATTCTTTTCCTAGGAATATGAGGCTTTGAGCCGAAATCATCATACATAATACGGACTTCTACTCCTTCTTTAGCTTTTTTATCTAAGTGATCAAAAACTTGATCACTCATTTTCCCATTTTGAAAAATATAAACCATTATGTTTATTGATGTTTTTGCAGAATCTATATCCGCAAGTAATCGCGACAAGAATATCTCACCAGTTGGCAAAATTTCTATGGGTTGCCCAGATCTTACTGGTAACGTGAGATTTGTAGAAATTGAGTTCAAAAAAGTAGAACTGTTAGTACTTGGTACTTCTCCGGCATATGTAAATTTTGACGGACCATTTCCCAAAGGTAGAAAAAGCACAACTATTATTGAAATGAAAGACAACACACCAATAACAAAAATTGTTAGTTCCCACCAGGTATAATGAGCCAAAAACTTTCCAGTGTTTGTTGTAAGGTCAGTGAAATACTTAAAACTTGTATTTTTCATATGTTATGCTATTACTTAATAAAAATTTAATATAACAATAACTTAGCCGTTTATTTATTGCAAGACATTTATTTTATTCGATATGTTAATATACCCAATATGACAATTCTATCAAAAGACTTCCTAAATAAAAGATTTGAAAAAAAAGTTTTCACTGGCTTGCCCCTTACAATTCTAGTTCTACTTTTTCTTATTTTACTTGCCACATTTATTGGAATGACAGATTCTATAGTTAACTCATATCCTATTGTAAAAATAGATAATAGTTTTGCTCATTATCTTTACACTATTCGTAATCCCCTTACTGCAAAAATACTCTATGCGATTACAAGTCTTGCCAATCAAATCACCATTGTAGTTTTTTTTATTGCCTTTGCAATTTATCTTTATTTTAAAAAAGAGATAGCCTACTTGTATTCTCTCGTATTTATTTTCTTCGGAACAGACGCAAGTATTTTCCTAATTAAGTTATTTATAAATCGTACAAGACCTGGAGCAGATATTGCTTATTATATTGAAAAATCAAAATCTTTTCCTAGTGGACATTCAGCTATCGCTATGGCAATTTTTGGTTTTTTTACTTATTACATCATCAATCATTTAGATAAGAAAATGAATAAATCCTTAGTAGTCAGCTTAGGTGTAAGTTTAATAATTTTAGTCGGATTCTCTAGACTATACTTAGGAGTGCATTATTTAAGCGACGTACTGGGAGGTTTATTACTTGGCGGTTTATGGCTTATAGCTGGAATGACTTTTAGAGAAGAACACTTCTATGTCGAGTCACTTAAAAAAGGCAAGACTGAATAACGCAAAACAAATAATTAGTTACTTTCAAATCTGGCATAAATTCCGCAAGGTAAAAGCCTACCTGCCTTAGATTCTTTGATAAAAAATCCCCCTGAGACGATTTCACCCTTAAGATCCTTTGTGATAGTGCCAAGTATCTGAGCATAAGTAACATGAGAATAGACCGAAGCATAACCATTTAAAACAATAGCTACTGGCTTGTCAGAAAGAATATTCTTTACTCTACCAATTAAAGGCAAGAGGTCTTCTTCGATTTTCCAAATTTGTTCATTTGTCCCCTTCCCATATACCGGAGGATCCATAATAACTACATCATATTTATTGCCTCGTTTAATCTCTCTTTCAAGAAACTTTCTAGCATCGTCTACAATAAACCTCACCGGCTTATCAGCTAGGCCTGAAAGTTCAAGATTTGTATGGGCATAGTCAACGGGAAATTTCGAAGCATCTACATGACAGACATTAGCTCCAGCTGAAGCACAGGCTATTGATGCTCCCCCTGTATAAGCAAATAAGTTTAAAACAGATATCTCGCGCCCCGTCTGGATTTCTTTTTTTATTTTTTCTTTAAGCCACTTCCACTGAGTTCCTTGTTCTGGAAATATCCCTAAGTGTTTGGAAGGTAAAAGTTTCAAAGAAAAAGTCTCTTCTTCCAAAGTTACTGTCCATGGATCAGGAATTTGGCCTTTTATTTGCCACTTTCCTGTCGTTCCATCATGACTGTAAGTGGCATCAGCTTTTTTCCATTCTTCCTCAGAAAGTGATTTAGTCCACAAAGCTTGAGGATCTGGACGTGACAAAACTACTTTTCCATAACGTTCCAGTTTTTCGCCCATACCACTATCCAATAATTCATACTCATTGGATTTTTCTGTTATTAATGCTTTTTCCATTTGGATAATTTACTAACCAATCAAACTGGAGCAATGCGCACAGCGTCGTGCGTCAATTGGAATTTCACTTAGACATTCTGGACATTTCTTGGTGGTCGGATCAGCTGGAGGTTGTCGCCTTCCTAAACTTACTAAGGCATTTATCGGCAGGACAACAAAAAAATATATAATAATGGCTACAATCAAAAATGACATCAAAGCATTGATGAAATCTCCGTACATGAACTTGCTACTATTAACAGTGAAGTATAAAGTGGAAAAATCAGGAACTTTAGCTATTGCTCCGATAAAAGGAGTGACCAGATCTTTGACCAAAGCTGATATAACAGCACTAAACGCCGCTCCTATAACTACACCCACAGCCAAATCTACAACATTGCCTCTTAAAATAAATTGTTTAAATCCTTTCATTTTGTAACTTTATCATAGGGTAAAACGAAAAGCACTAAGGATTATTTTTACAAAAAAAAGGCCCCGTCTTAGGACCGGGCCTTTTTTATTTTAATTTATAATATTTTTTATTGATTTTTTATAATGCTCTGCATTACCTCTATATAAGACATTAAGGCACCAGGCGAAACATCTTTTACTAGTGGTCTCATCACTTCCCTCAATTTAACTTCAGTTATATCAACAAATTTTACCCCTTCTTTAGTAAGACTAAGAATTTTTGCTCGGCTATCTTTCTCATCTTCTTTCTCTAAAATAAAATCTGTTTTTTCAAGTTTTTTTACTATTTGCGTGATGAAGGGAGCTTCTACACCTAATTCATTGGCAACTACACTCGATCTCATTCCTTTTGGAGCATCGTAAAGAAGACCCAGGAATGCCCATTCAATTGTGCTTATTTTATATTCAGAAAGTACCTTTGAGGTATAGTGCTTGAGTACACGATAAGCCTTAGCTTGAAGTAACCCAATACGATATGTTTTTCTGTTTTGGGCCGCTGCTTGAATTTTGTGAATAATATTCATCATATTTATAGTACTTATTTTGGCATAAGCACAGTGTCGATAACATGTGTAACTCCATTTGAAGAAATTACATTTGCTACAATCACCATTGCATCATTTACCCAAACTTTTCCATCTTTTTTTACAATTTTTAATTTACCACCTTGTAAAGTTTCCACCATCTGTTCCCCATCTTTCAAATCTTCTGCTTTCCATGCACCTGAAACTACATGGTAAGTTAAAATGTCTGTAAGTTTACTTTTATTTTCTGGTTTAATAAGTGTATCAACTGTTCCTTCTGGCAACTTTTCAAACGCTTCATCTGTAGGTGCAAAAACTGTAAAAGGTCCTCCGCTAGAAAGTGTTTCTCCTAGACCAGCAGCTGTTACAGCCGCTACTAGAGTTTTTACATTATTTGCATTCATAGCATTCTCAACAATGTTTTTAGATGGAACCATCATAGCTCCCCCAACCATAACGCCTTTTTCATCATTCATATTTTTTTTAGTTAGTTATTAGTGACTCAGTAAACGTCTAAATGCATTTAAACGATACTTAAGTTACTTAACTATAATAGATCCTTTTATTTAATGCAAGCTTAACATATCCACATATGGGGATAAGTCAATAAAACCCACCTCGGTGAGTTTAGTTTTAACGATTATGCAATTAACCGGAGTTAAATCTTTTTCCAACCAATCACTGGATGAAGTTCCCACCAGTTGTGTGGTTCATCAAACCTAACAATCCCCCAAATTTTCACCTTATCTCCAATCGCAGGAGTTGGTAATGAAGGGATTTCAGGAATAAACTCGGTAACTAAAGGAAGTCCAACACTATTTGTCACCACCATATGATAATCCCCATCTGGTTCAAGAGTAATACTTAAAACTGTACCCTCAACTGCAACTTTAGTTTTTGTACTTCCTTTAGTAATAAAATCTGTAATGTTGGTGTCATGATAGAGCAAATCATCTTCTACCTCTTCTCCCTTCTTTACAAAAAAAGTAAGTACACGGGAAAAAAATGTAGGAATTGTTGCTTTAGGATTTAGTGTTTGATTTCTAATGTAAAAACCCAGAGCAACACCTCCCCCAGATACTAAGGTTAACAGTAGAGTATATATAATTATTTTTTTCATAATTCGTTGGGTGGCTATCCGGATTCGAAACTTACAGTTTCAGTACCCCAATTGGATATACTATTTCGCCATGCTCATAGTATATCGCAATCGGGCTTCGAATCCGAACGTAAGTGCTCCCAGCACTTACTTAGCACACCAAAAAACTACTTCGCACTTTTTTGGGTGGCTATCCGGATTCGAACCGGAGATAAAAGCTCCACAAGCTTCTGTGTTACCACTACACCATAGCCACCATCATGCTTCAGAAAAACTGAAGATTATTCATTTATAGCAGAAAATTAGCTCGAAATCTAGCTGTAAATTGAATTTGAATATATACTATGTTTTATGCACATCAAAGACTTCGATCCCTATGATTTTTCAAAGAAAGAAATAGATGGAGTAACTGTTTATTACAAAAACCTTCCATGGTCGCCGTGCATTCATATTAGGTTTAATTTTTCTGTGGGAGCATTCAATGATCCAAAAGACAAGGAAGGAGTGGCTCACTTTCTAGAACATATGATCGGAAACGGCTCTCCTCTTCTACCTGACAAGAAAGCTATAAAGGAATTCAGCCGACTTTACATGTTGAATTCTCGCAATGCGATGACTAGTTACAATTGGACTGCTTATGTAGGCAAATGCCTTCCAGAACACTTTGAGAAAGTTTTTTCAACAATGAGAAGCTATGTTTTCGAACCTTTTTTGAGAGATATTGATATTGAACATGAAAGAAAAGTTATTACTCAAGAAGCGTGGGGACGATATAAAAATGACAAATTTCTTAACTATGTCAAAGAATGTTCGCAAAATATTTATCACGGTCATGAACGTAGCAGAATCTATTCTCCCTTGGGGTGGCCGGTCACAGTCGCAGCAATAACTCAAAAAGATGTAACTGATTTTCATAATGTAAACTACATCAAGGAAAATTTATCAATCTTTATTGTTGGAGCAGTTGAAGATCAGCATCTTTTATTATTGGAAGATTTGATAAAAGATATTCCTTCGGGAAGTAAGACGAAAATTGACGAAGGTAAAATCGGCAAACCAACAAAAAATAGATTTGAAAAAACTGGAGAAGAGATTGGAGATCCTAAGGAACAACTGGAATATAACATATCAAGATCTATAAACAGGCTCAGCGAAGATGAGGTTTATGCGGGCCATCAAGCTGCTGGTTTGTTGTATGACATTTTATTTGAAAAGCTCAGAATTGAGCACTCACTGTGTTATGGAGTAGATGTAGGATGGAGAAACTACAAAGATTTTTCTGAAATGAGTATCGGTGTGGAAACAAGTGAGGACAAGCTTTCTTTAGTGGAAAAAGAGATTTGGGGTGTGATAAATGAAATAATAGACAACAAATGGGAAGAAAGATTCAATACTTTACATAAATTAAAAATTGACCAGATCAGATCAAATGAGCGTTCTACATATGACATTATCTACAATGCTGCGATAGATCTCATCAATACTGAAAAAATAGAGACTTTAGAAAAAATTATAATAATGACAGAAAAAGTTACCTATAAAGACGTTTGTGAATTTATCAAAAAAATCTTTGATCCAGAGTATGTATTTACAGAAGTAATTCTTCCTTCAAAAAAATAAAAAACAGACCACGTTTCGTGGTCTGTTTTTTATTTGACCTACTTATTTCTTCATATCCCCTTTTATCATTGAGATAGCTTCACTCACTGTTGTCATGAATTGGGCTGGGAAAATTATTGTGGAATTTTTTTCCACACTTATTTCTGCCATAGTTTGAAGTGTTCTAAGTTGGAGAGCTACAGGATGGGCTGCCATTATATCCGCTGCCTCCGCGAGTTTCTGTGCTGCTTGGAATTCTCCTTGTGCAGCAACTATCTTTGCTCGCCTTTCTCGTTCTGCTTCAGCTTCTTTCGCCATAGCTCTCTGCATGTTGTCTGGTAGAGTAATATCTTTTATTTCAACAGCTGTTACCTGCACTCCCCATGGCTCTGTATGTTCATCTATAACATTTTTTATTTGCTGGTTTATATCAATAGTCTGTGACAAAAGCTGATCAAGCTGAAATTGTCCAACCACATTTCGAACCGTTGTCTGGCTTATCTGATTTACTGCATCGTTAACATTTTCTATAGCGATTGTAGCTTTTACAGGATCTACGACATGATAGTAGGCTACCGCAGCGATATCTATAGAAACGTTATCTTTTGTGATTATTTTCTGTGAAGGAATATTCATCGTAACAGTTCGAAGTTGAACTCGAGTCATCATTTCGAATATCGGGATAAGAATAATCAGTCCAGGTCCACGGATTCCTTTGCACTTGCCGAGAAAAAAGATAACTCCCCTTTCGTATTCTTTGACCACGCGAAGTGAAGACATGAGGAGAAACAAAACAATAACAAGAATTATGTATGTCATTTGATTTGGTTAATATATTAAGACTAGGCGGATTATAGCAGGAACAGGAGAAATGACGAACTTATCATAAATTGAAATAAAGCTTAAACTTACATATACTACATTAGTGCAGTATGCCCAGGTGTTGAAATTGGTAGACAAGCACCCTTGAGGTGGGTGTGCCGTAAGGTGTGGAGGTTCGAGTCCTCTCCTGGGCACCAGTAGTAACTTGTTCGGAATTAAGAATATGGAGCGATTTTGCGGGAGCCAAAATCGCACTTTGATTTTCGCCAAAACCCTTTCCGCCTACGGCGGAAGCCGTGAAATCCCATAATCCCCCCCAGCTTATGAAAACCGTTTTGTCCTTGATTTCAGGGTTAGAGCCGATTTTCTGAAAAAACTTCTTCCATTCTAAATGATTGGAAGTTTTTTCAATATCGGTGGCTTCTTTCAAGGACAAAACGAAACTCCGCAAGGGTTCGATCCAATTCTTTCTCCGTTGCCCAAAATTTGTTTCTGATTCGAGCAAACCAGCTTTTTCGCGCATAAGCAGGTCTTTCCGCTTCAAATACATCTCACGTTCAATATCGCCGTCAAGAAAAACTGAAACGATTTTATTCAGTTTTTCTTCGTTTGCTCGAATCTTCTCTTTTAAATTTTGGGCAACATTTCCTTTTTCAGAAATTGATTCTTTTTCCCAAGCAGTAATCTGTTTGTCCATTTCCTCAATTTCAGAAAAAGGAAGTGACACTGATTGAAGCAGTGTTTGCAATTGTGTGGTGAGTGTCTTTTCTTGCGTATACGGCTGTGCGCACTTTCCATTTTTCTTGGTGCAACGATAGTAGGTGTAGCGTGTGCCAAAACGATTGGTTGCATACTGCGCCGTAATCGCACAGCCGCACTCACCGCACTTTGCAAACCCAGTGAATGCGAACGGAAGAAACTTTTTTTGCTTTCTTGGTTTCTTCCGATTCGCAAACACTTTCTGTACTGCTTCAAACAGTGTCGGAGAAAGAATTGGCTCAAAGTTTCCGTTGTGCCATTCACCACGATGTTTGATAAAGCCGAGATATGCTCTGTTGGTCAGCATTTTCACAACGGAAACTTTGGCAAGTGGCGTACCTTTTTTCTGGACAACGCCGTGGTCCGCCAAAAAATCCGCGAGAGATGAGAGCGTATATGTTCCTTTTACATACTCCTCAAATGCTCGCTTGATAACGCGAGAAGTGGTCGGGTGTGGCTCAATATTTTTAGTTTTCAAATTATTCACATAGCCAAGAGGAGCGAGCGTTAGCCATTCACCACGGCGGATTTTTTGGCGGATTCCACGCTTCACATTTTCCACCAAGTTGTCAGAAAAATATTTAGATTGTCCGAACGCCACTTGCAACATAAATTTGCCTTGCGGAGTTGGCTCAAACCAAAACTGCGGAAAGCGTAAAGAAGCAATTCTGTTGATGTCTATGAGATAAATAATTTTTCCACCATCAACAGAATTACGGGCGAGACGGTCGGGGTGCCATGCCAAAATACCAAGTGGTTCGCTAGAACTTTCAATATACTCAATCATTTTGGAAAAACCGTCTCGCCCGGGCTTCTTTGCGCTTTTCGCTTCCGTAAACTCCTTTACGATTTCAATGCGTTCTTTGCTCGCATATTCTCGCAATTCAAAAAGCTGTGCCCCGATAGACATTATCTGTTGGTCGTCTTCCTCGGTGCTCTTGCGAGCATAGAGAACGCATTTAGTTTTGGTTTGAGTTGTTTCCATACGCTGGGGGGGATTATGGGATTTCACGGCTTCCGCCGTAGGCGGAAAGGGTTTTGGCGAAAATCAAAGTGCGATTTTGGCTCCCGCAAAATCGCTCCATATTCTTAATTCCGAACAAGTTACTACTGGTGCTGTAATTATACACTTTGCTCGAACTTTTTTCGAGAGGAATACCTAGCGTCCACCGCGCGCTACGCGCCTCTGTGCGAAGCACAG
>JACDEV010000020.1 GCA_013816135.1 Patescibacteria group bacterium
GTATAAAGGACTAACAAGTGAAGTTTCAAAATCCTTAACTGATCTAGAATCCGAACTTAAAAAAGGTAAGATTACGGAAGAAGAAAGTAAGGATAAAGATGAAATTGGATTTATGGGGCAAGGTAAGCAAATTTCGGATGATGCTCCCGTAACAAAAATAGTGGCAACAATCCTACGATACGCTACAGATGGTAATGCTTCAGATATTCATATAGAGCCCTGGAGAGAAAATGTAAAAGTTAGGTTTCGAGTAGATGGAATTATGAATACTAGCTTGATACTTCCACTTAAGGTTCATGCCGCTCTTGTGGCCCGTATAAAAATCTTAACAAACGGTATGCATCTCGATGAAAAGAGAAAACCTCAAGATGGAAGATTCACTGCTAGAATAGAAGGAAGAAAAATAGATTTTCGTGTTTCCACATTTCCCACATATTTTGGTGAAAAAGTAGTTATGAGATTGCTCGATCAGGAAAAAGGCGTCCAAAAGTTAGATGACCTTGGAATGAGTAAAAGAAATCTAGACTTAGTAAGAAAAGCCATCAATAAATCCTACGGACTTATACTTATCTCTGGTCCAACAGGGTCAGGAAAAACCTCTACTTTGTATTCCATGCTCAAAGAGGTAGATAGGGAGCACCAAAATGTTTTATCTCTTGAAGATCCAATTGAATACAACATAGAAGGAATGTCACAATCTCAAGTACAAGCTGAGATTGGGTACACTTTTGCTTCAGGATTGCGAACCACTCTTAGACAAGATCCAGATGTAATCATGGTGGGAGAGATTAGAGACAAAGAAACAGCGGAACTTGCTATTCAAGCAGCATTGACTGGTCACTTGGTTCTTTCCACTATCCACACCAACTCGGCGACTGGAGTTATTCCTAGGCTTATTGATATGGGAATCGATCCTTATTTGATTGCTCCAACTCTTATTTTAGCTATGGCTCAGCGCTTAACACTCGGATTATGTCCAACCGGGGGAACTGAAGTTCCAATTGAAGGGAGTCTTAAAATAATGATAGATAAGCAGTTTGAAGATTTACCACAAAAATATATAGATGAAATAGAGTTCAAAGACAAAGTCTACAATGCCAGCGACAGTCCTGATTGTCCAAAGGGTACAAGGGGGCGCGTGGCGGTAATCGAGGTGATGGAAATGGATCATGATCTCGAGAATATTATTTTAAAAAATCCTATAGAATCTGAAATAAAAAAAGTTGTCCGAGAGAAAGGGATGCTTACTATGAAAGAAGATGCGATAATAAAATCAATGCATAAGATAATTCCTTTTGAAGAGGTGAATTCTCTGTAGTATACTTAATAAAACATGTCTGAAGAAAATACAAATTTAAAGATTTTGTTGGTAGATGATGATAGGTTTCTTTTGGATATGTATTCTTTAAAATTTAAGAAATCAGGAATGCAGGCGGACGTCCTTTCAAACAGTTCAACCGCTTTGACTAAGCTTAGGTCTGGAGAAAGATACGATATTATTTTATTGGATATTATCATGCCAGGTATGGATGGTTTAGAATTCCTTAATATTATTAGAACAGAGAAATTAGTTGATGAGTCAGTTATTATCATGCTAACTAATCAAGCTGATGATTTTGAAAAAGCAAAGATTTTAGGTATAGACGGCTATATAATAAAAGCTACAACAATACCATCTGAAGTAGTCTCTCAAGTACTGCTTATATATAAGAACAAAAAGAAAAAATAATGGCTGATAATTATAAAAAAGAATTTGAAAGTCTTATTGAAGCAGTAGTCAAAGAAGATGCTTCTGATCTTCACATAGCTGAGGACCGCCAACCCATGATTAGAGTTGCAGGTTTTCTTATTCCACTTTCAACTCATTCACCAATTTCTAAGCAGGATATAAAAGGCATTCTTGATGATTTAATAGATGCGGACAAAAAAGAGATTTTAAGACAAAAAAAACAAGTAGATTTCGCTTATTATGATGCAAATGGTACTCGCTTCAGAGGTAATGCTTATTACCAATTAAATAAAATAAGCATAGCTCTTAGGCTTATACCAAAAAATATAAAGACCTTGGATGAGCTAAAGCTTCCAAAAGTTATTGAAACTTTCGTGCAAAAACAGCAAGGTTTTTTTCTAGTAGTGGGTCCAACTGGCCAAGGTAAGAGTACAACTTTGGCAACGATGATCGAAATGATAAATCAACAAAGACTAGAGCACATTATTACAATTGAAGATCCAATCGAATATGTTTTTGAACCTAAGAAATCTATTGTAGATCAGAGAGAGATTTTGCAAGACACCCCAGATTTCCACACGGCGCTTCAAGGCATGTTCCGTCAGGATATTGATGTTGTTATGATAGGAGAAATGAGGGGACCTGAAGATATTTCAGCAGCGGTAACAGCAGCGGAAACGGGGCATTTGGTTTTTTCAACTTTACATACTAACGATGCTGCGCAAACTATAGAAAGAATTATAGATACATTTGATACAAAGCAACAAACTCAAATCAGGTCACAGCTAGCCTCAAGCTTGCTTGGTATCCTTTCTCAACGTTTAATTCCCAGAGTTTCTGGAGGATTAATACCTGCTATCGAGCTTTTGATAAATAATAATGCAGTGGCTAACCTCATAAGAGAGAATAGAACACACGAGATAAATTCTGTTATAGAAACTTCTTCGGAGCAAGGAATGATAGACTTAAATCGCTACCTTGCTGAACTTGTGAGGTCAGGAGAAATAACTATAGAAAATGCTTATTTGAATTCCAGGAATTCAAAAAGTCTAGAGCGTTTGTTATAAATAATATAAATCATATATGTTTTTCAAATACACAGCATTAAATAATAAAGGAGAAGAGTCACATGGTTCTATAGAGGCTTTCAATATAGATACAGCTATAAATGACTTACAGAAAAAAGGTTTAATAATTTCCAAGATTGATGATGCTGAGAAAAAATCTTTTAAGATTCCCAGTTTCTCGATGTTTAAATCTGTTTCTAATAAAGATGTTGTTATATTGTCTCGCCAGATGGCTACTTTGTTTACTGCCCAAGTTTCTGCCTTACGAGTGTTTCGGCTATTGGGATCTCAAAATGAGAATTTAGCATTGAGACAGTATCTGTTGGCGATTGTAGATGATTTACAAGGAGGTAGTTCTATCTCAGCAGCCCTCGCGAAGTATCCCGATGTATTCTCTTCCTTCTATGTCAACATGGTGAAGTCGGGGGAAGAATCAGGAAAATTGGATGAGGTTTTTAATTACTTAGCAGATTATTTAGACCGAACCTATGCCGTCACAAGTAAAGCTAAGAATGCTTTAATTTACCCAGCTTTTGTGGTCGCTACTTTTATTGGAGTGATGGTTCTGATGCTCACTGTAATTATTCCCAAAATCGCTACTATGATTACGGATTCTGGCCAGCCGGTACCTTTTTATACTACTTTGGTGTTACTTATAAGTAATATTTTTGTTCATTATGGGATATTCTTGGGTATTGCGTTAGTTATAGCTGGATTTTTTGTTTGGAAATATGCAAAGACAGAACAAGGAGCCATGGCTCTTGATAGTATGCGTTTAAATCTCCCATATTTAGGTGGTTTGTATAGGAAATTATATTTATCTAGAATTGCTGACAACTTGAACACAATGATAGTTAGCGGTATTCCAATTCTTAGAGCCTTAGAGATTACTTCAAGTGTAGTTGATAATAAAACTTTTAAAGCAATATTGGATGATTCTCTTGTCCAGGTAAAGGAAGGAGTGCCATTATCTACGGCTTTGGGTCAGTATCCAGAAATTCCAAATATAATGGTACAAATGATGAAGGTTGGAGAGGAAACAGGTGAGTTGGGTAGTATCTTGAAATCTCTTTCAAACTTTTATGAAAGAGAAGTGATAAATGCTGTAGATTCGTTAGTGGGGCTCATTGAACCAGTGATGATTGTGGCTCTTGGTTTGGGTGTGGGTATTCTTCTCGCCGCTGTCCTCATGCCTATCTATAATATTGCTTCTTCAGCGTAAACTTCCAAATCTGACGCATTTCGTTGTTGAAAAGTAAAAAATTCTCTTCACCTGCGCATGAGGCAGGCTCAGAGTCTTTTTCACTTTTCGCCTAGAACTGCATTCAGATTTGAAAGTTTATTTTGCATAGTAGCTTGCATCTAGCGTCGACTCACAACTTTCTTTTTCTAAAATCACAGATATTGTATCTTTTTGGAGACTTGCGACGCTCGACGGAGGGAGCACGAGGAATTTTTCAGTAGAAAAATATCCGTGCTCAAAAAAGATACAATATCTGTGATTTGTTATCTTTATCCACAGCCTCTCTTCCCACCTACGATTTAGAGCCGTATAATACATCTATACGTTTTTAGAACGGGAATAGAGTATAGGGTCGACCAATAAATATATTATTAAGTTTTAGATATTAATTTTAATCAGATCATGACAAAAAAGTTTAATCGAGGTTTTACCCTTATCGAATTGTTGGTTGTTATTGCAATTATCGGTATTCTTTCATCAGTTGTTTTGGCTTCACTTAACACAGCTCGAAGCAAAGGAGCTAATGCCGCTGTTAAGTCAAACTTAAACAATGTTCGAGCACAGGCAGAATTGGTTTACGATACTGTAAGTCCAAACAGTTACGATACTGTATGTAACCCAACTCAAGATGCAAATGTTGCGAAAGCTTTGACTGCTGCACAGAACGCAGGTGGTGCAACATCAATTGACCTTGCGATAGCAAACGCTGGAGGTGCTGCTAAGGTAACTTGTCACGCAACTTCTGCTGCTTGGCTTATCGCAGCTCCTTTAAAGGCAACTGAAGGTACAAGTGTTTACTGGTGTGTAGATAGTACAGGTAACTCAAAGGGTGAGGCCGCTGCTGTTCTAGCAAGTGCTGTAGCATGTCTATAATTTTCTAAATATTCTAAATTCAAAAAACTGCCGCGAGGCAGTTTTTTGTTGTGGAAAAAGGAGATTAATTGTGTCGATATTAAGGTATAATATTAGTAATATGGATTGGATTTATATTATTTACGTTTTTATTTTAGGTACGCTGATTGGAAGTTTTGTAAATGTTGTTTCTCTTCGCTACAACACAGGTAGGTCCATTTCAAAAGGAAGGTCAAAATGCTTTAGCTGTAATAAAACTTTGAAATGGTATCAGATGATTCCCATTTTTAGTTTTTTGTTTCAAAAAGGCAAATGCAGTACTTGCAAAAGCAAAATATCTTTTCAATATCCCGCTGTTGAATTTATTCTTGGTTTGATTTTTGTTGGGATTGCTCTGAGAGAGTATCAATTATGGTCATTATATTCACAGTTAAGTAACGGATTGGCATATTCTATATTCCTTTTTGTTTTTTATTCTGTAGTTTTTAGTCTTTTGTTGGTAGTAGTTATTTACGATATAAAACATAAGGTTATACCGGATATTTTCAGCTACACTTTTATAGCTCTAGGAATTTTAAAGCTCGGGTTATTTTTTTACTTAAAGGATTTTTCAGTAACTGGAACTGATTTACTAGATGTAGCTGCTCCATTTATACTTTCTGCGCCTTTGGCCTTGCTTTGGCTAGTATCAAAAGGAAAGTGGATAGGTTTTGGTGACGCTAAACTTGTTTTTGGTATAGGAGCTTGTTTAGGACTAGTTTCTGGTATCAATGCAGTTATTTTGGCTTTTTGGATAGGAGCCATTTGGAGTATCTTCGCTTTAGCTAAAAATTATCGAAGCAGAAAAAATAAAGTTCACCTTGAAACAGAGGTTCCATTTGCTCCTTTCCTAATACTAGGAATGTTTCTAATCTTCCTGACTCAAGTGGACCTTATTGGACTAGGAACTTTACTAAATTCAATTTATTAGTATGTTGTATCAAAAAATAACAAAAGGTTTCTCTTTGGTAGAACTCTTGGTCTCTGTAAGTATAGTTTCAATGATAATGGGGGTGGTGCTTTTTAGTTACTCAACATTTAATGACGGCCTAGCTCTCCAAGCCGGAGGCCAAGAAATGGCGATAGCTATAAGACAAGCACAGACATATGGACTGACCGTGAAGGAAGTCATTACAGGAGGTGGTCAATTTGGATACGCATATGGAATTTATTTTGATACTACTGATCCTCAAAATTATTATGTTTTTGCGGATGGCAATAATAATAAAACTTATGACGTTGGAAGTGGTTGTGGAAGTGGCTCAACGGAATGTGTGGAAAAATTTACATTGCGTAATAATGTAAGCATTACTTCCGTTTGTGACGCAACTTCTTGCGCACCAAGCGGTGCAACCCAAATGGCAATAACCTTCCTTCGTCCAAATCCTGACGCACTCATCTATTTTATTGGTGCAAGTGGAATACCAACCGGTCCTTCAGTTACTGGAAAAATAACTCTAACTTCAGCTAAAGGGAAAACTCAGCTGGTGACTGTGGAAAGCACTGGGCAAGTTCTTGTTCAATGATAAAATAAATAAACAAATTGAATTATAAAAGATTAAAACAAAATAAAGGATTTACTCTCGTAGAGCTAATGGTTTCGGTTTCTCTTTTTGTACTCGTTTTATTGGTTAGTTCAGGTTCTATTCTTGCTGTTTTTGATGCCAATAAGAAATCCCAAACTCTTCGATCAGTTATGGATAATTTGAATTTCACTCTTGAATCCATGACTAGAACAATCAGATTTGGAAATACTTATCATTGCGATATAACTATCGGCACCATCACTACTCCTCGTGACTGCGCTAGCGGAGCTACATCCATTGCAGTTAAAGCTTCTGATGGAACTCAAGTGGTGTATAAATTAGTAGGTAGTCGTATAGCTAGATCAATTGCTGGAGGACCTGATTATTATATGACGTCATCAGACCTCACTGTTCAGATTTTAAGTTTTAGAGTTTTTGGTTCACCAACTTTTTCGAATGGTGCGGACTTATATCAACCTCAAGTAATAATGGTGATAAAAGGGTACGCAGGTGTTAAGCAAACAACTCAATCAACTTTTACTTTGGAAACCACAGTGTCCCAAAGAGTATTTGATTCACAATAATTTAAATAAAATGAATAATTTTAAAGAGTCTAAGAAAAAATTAAAAATTTCAGGTTTTACACTGGTTGAGACTTTGGTGGCTATTAGTATACTGTCACTTTCTATAATCGCTACATTTGCTGCTGTTCAAAACGGGATTAAGTCCTCAACAGTTGCAAAAGATCAGACGATAGCTTTTTATCTCGCACAAGAGGGAATGGAATTTATAAAAAACATTCGAGATGAAAATGCACTACACTCAATAAATGGAGTTTCCACAAACTGGTTAGCTTCAATGTCTTCTCTAGCTTCAGATCCATGTTATTTTGGTAAGACTTGTACAGTGGATTCAGGATTGAAAATAATGACAACTTGTTCAGAACCATTTGGTACATGTCCTGTTTTGAATCAAGATCCAGCGACAGGACTTTATGGTTATACTTCTTCTTGGACACCGACTAATTTTAGAAGAGACCTTCAGTTTATCCAAGTGTCAGCTGATGAGATAACTGTCCATATGTATATATATTGGGCAAGTCGAGGGACCACAAAGTCTTTGGAAATTGTGCAGTCGTTTTTTAATCGTCAATAATTGTGAAAAAAGATAGAGGATTTACATTGCTCGTATCAATCGTCACAACTTCAATGCTAATCATTGTAAGTTTTGTTGTGGTGAATGTGGCTTTGAAACAAATTATTCTAGCTAGAGACAGTGCGGAATCACAATTTGCATTTTATGCTGCAGATAGTGGAACGGAATGTGCGATATATTGGGATTTGAAAGATAGTACACTTAGTGCTTTTGACCCTTCAACTGCCAGTACTATTTCTTGTAGCGGACAGAGTCTTTCTTCTACAAGTCCAAATGTTCCAACGATACCTTCCCAACCTACACTAGTTGGTGGAGGAGGTTCAAATCGTACAAGTATATTCAGTGTTAATTATTCAAAAGGTTGCGCAATTGTGAGAGTAACAAAAAACATAGACGGCACAACTCAAGTGGATTCTCGTGGTTATAACACCTGTGATACTTCTTCCCAGCATCGTTTTGAACGTGGAGTAACCTTGTCTTATTAAGGCTAAGTTTTTTAGATAAATAGTGTTAATATAGGCTCTAAGATGCCTAAAAATTCCACACCGAACCCAAAAGAACGTATAGAAAAACTCAAGAAAACTATTGAGAAGCATCAGCGTTTGTATCACACATTAGATAAGCCTGAAATATCAGACGAGGTCTATGATTCGTTCGTAAAAGAACTGGAAGATTTAGAAAAAAATTATCCCGAATTTAAAGCCAAGGATTCTCCTACCGAAAGGATCGGGGGAGAGCCATTGAAGGAGTTTGTAAAAGTCACACATAAAAATAAGCAGTGGTCATATGATGATGCTTTTGATTTTGAAGAATTAAAAAAATGGGATGAGAAAGTAAAAAACTTTATAAAAAAAGAAGGTTTAGAAAACGAAAAAGTTGAATATTGTTGCGAATTAAAAATTGATGGTTTGAAAGTTGTACTTACTTACGAAAAAGGTTTATTTATTCGCGCAGCAACTCGTGGAAATGGATCAATTGGTGAAGATGTGACTAATAATGTGAGGACAATAGAAAGTATTCCTTTAAATTTAAATAAAAAAATATCCTTATCATTAGTAGGTGAAGCCTGGATCGGTCAAAAAGATTTAGAAAAAATAAACAAAGAGAGAAAAGAAGCAGAATTACCCCTATATGCAAATACTCGAAATCTTGCTGCAGGAGCTATACGTCAACTAGACCCGAAGATGGCAAAAGCTAGAAAACTAAATTCTTTTGTTTATGATATTGATGAGATTGAAGGAAATATTCCTAAGACACAATCCGAAGAGTTAGAACTTTTGAGGCAACTTGGTTTTACCATAAATAAAAATTTTGAAGTTTTTGATAGTTTGAAAGGGGTAGAAAAATATTATCAATCTTGGGTAAAAAACAGACACAAGTTAGATTATGGGTTGGACGGAATAGTAATAAAAATAAATTCAAATAAAATTCAAAAAGCTCTGGGTTATACTGCAAAATCGCCGAGATGGGGAGTGGCATACAAATTTCCAGCAGAACAAGTTACTACTACTGTTCTAGACATTGTTCTCCAAGTCGGAAGAACTGGTGTACTTACTCCTGTGGCTCATTTAAAACCCGTAGTTGTTGCAGGTTCGACTGTTTCTCGGGCAACTCTACACAATGAAGATGAGATAAGACGCTTGGATGTTCGTATTGGAGATACAGTTATACTTCAAAAAGCGGGAGATGTTATTCCTGATATTGTTTCGGTAGTAAAAGAACTTCGTACAAGTAAGGAAAAAGAATTCAAATGGCCGACGCATGTCGATCAGTGTGGTGGGGACGGAAGAATAGAGAGAATTCCTGGTCAGGCGGCTTGGAGATGTGTGAACCCGCATTCCTTAGACCAAATTAAAAGAAAATTTCACCACTTTGTTTCGAAGAAAGCCTTTGATATAGAAGATATGGGGCCAAAAGTTGTTGATGTGCTTTTGAAAGAAAACTTGATTTCAGAGTATGCAGATATTTTTACTTTAAAAAAAGGAGATCTCCTTTCGCTACCAAGATTTGCTGAAAAATCGGTTGATAACTTACTAGCCTCAATTGAAAAATCCAAAAATGTTCCACTCGCGCGATTTCTTGTTGGATTGTCCATCCCTCAAGTAGGGGAAGAGACAGCTTATGATTTGGCTTCTCATTTCAAAACATTAGAAAAATTAATGCTTGCGACATTCGACGAATTAGAAAAGATGAATGGAGTTGGACCCATTGTAGCTCAGTCAATTAGGGATTTCTTCTCTAATAAAGAACATCGAAAAATGGTAGATAACCTTTTGAAGAATATAAAAATTGATAAATTAGAAATAAAAAAAACTACAGGAAAACTTTCTGGAAAAACATTTGTTTTAACTGGCACACTTCCTACTCTATCTCGAGATCAAGCGAAAGATATGATAAGAGAAAAAGGTGGCTCGATATCCGAAAGCGTTTCCAAAGAAACGGATTACGTAGTAGCAGGAGAAAATCCCGGTTCCAAATATGACAAAGCCCAGAAAATGGGTATCCAGATTCTGGGCGAGGAGGAGCTCCGGGAGCTCCTCCATAGGTCTTAGTACCGCCGCGATATTCCTGATTCTCTCAAACTGGAGTAACGCAGGTCTCTAACAGAACGCAATTGTCCTGAAAAGTTTACACCAGAAGTTTTTTTGCGAGACCTTGTGTTTTTTCTAGCTTCAATGATTTCATCCCAAGATTTTTTAGAAATTTCCCAAACGGATTGCAACGCCTGCATATCAATCTGGTAAACTTCGGAAATCTTTGATAGGTAAGTTATGTTTGGAAGAATTTTTCCATTCTCCCATTGCATCAGTTGTGATTCGGTTATTTCTAGAGAGAGTCTCATTACTCTTCTTGGAAGACCTGTGTCGAACCTAGCTTTGGAAATGAATGAACCAAAAGTTCTCCAGTTTTCCATTTTGCAGCCCTTATAGCTGAGGCGATCTCGCACCACGACGACCACATTTGCCCTGGCCAATTCCAAATACATCACAATCTGGAGAGAGCTTCACATGTCTAACTTTTCCACCCCACCTTCCTCCGTAACGAGAAGTTTTGGAGAGTGTGTAGGTAGCAGCTAGAATGCTGTATTCGACTTCTGTCATTCCATAAGCTTTGGCGATGTCAGACAGACGACTTTCCTCGGGGAAGCATAGGGCTTCTTCCCAGTCCTGAATTCTCCTTCTTCGTGTGTTTAGAACTTTTACCAGTTCATCAAAAAATATTTGGTTTTGAATTCTGGTTGTTTTGAGTTGCAGTCCGAACGCTTCAATGTGCTCGATCATATGCCTCCTAGGCATGAACTTTCCTTTGATATTTAACTATATTTTGAAACTATAGTCAACATAATAAATACTTCAAAAGATGTTAATATGTTTTCAATAACTTCATGATTACTAAAGAAGAAATTTTAAAACTAGCTCTACTTTCTAGAATCGATATTTCCGAGAACGAGGCGGAGAGCCTAACTTCCCAAATTGACTCTATTTTAGGTTATGTTGGACATATAAAAGAATTAACTGGAAATGTTAATGATGAAATTCCTACTTTAAGAAATGTAATGCGTGAAGATGTGGTTACAAATTCTCCTTCTGAATTCACTGAGATTATTTTGAACGAAGCTCCTGCACGTGAAGGAAATTATCTAAAAGTTAAAAAAATACTAGAATGATCGATTTGCAATCCCTTACCATAACATCTGCCCGAAAAAAATTAGATGCTAAGGAATTTTCTGCTGTTTCTTTAGCTCAGGCTTATCTTGATGAAATAGAGAAAAAAAATGAAAGTTTAAACGCTTATCTGGAAGTTTATGGAGATGTGATAGAACAGGCCACTTATGCAGATAATTTGATTGCTGAAGGTAAATCTTTTCCGCTTCTTGGTATTCCGCTTGCTATAAAAGATAATATTTTAATAAAAGGAAAGAAAGTTACAGCTGCTTCAAAGATTCTTGGAAATTATATAGCTACATATGACGCTACAGTAATAAAAAAACTAAAAGAAAATGGTGCAGTTTTCCTCGGTAGAGCAAATATGGACGAATTTGCGATGGGAGGTTCAACTGAAAACTCAGCTTTTGGTCCTACAAAAAATCCACATGATATATCTCGTGTAGCTGGAGGATCATCCGGAGGTTCAGCAGCTATTGTTGCTGCAGATCTTGCTTTGGGTGCTTTGGGGTCAGATACAGGAGGATCAATTCGAGAACCTGCATCTTTCTGTGGAGTTGTTGGATTCAAGCCAACATATGGTGTTGTTTCAAGATATGGACTTATGGCTTTGGGGTCTTCTCTAGATTGTATTGGTCCTATAACCAAAACAGTGGAAGATTCTCAAATCATTTTAGAAGCAATAAAAGGTCTAGATATTTTAGATAGTACTACAATCGCTATCAGTTTAACTCCTTCTGAAAAAGCAAAAGTTATTGGAGTTCCATGGAGTGTGGTAAATATGGAAGGTGTAGATCCTAAAGTGAAAGAGAATTTTTTGAGTTCGATTGAGAAGCTAAAAGTTCTAGGTTATGAGATTAAAGATATTTCTTTACCAAACCTAGGATTGGCACTGGCAATATATTATATAATCATGCCCGCCGAAGCCTCATCAAACCTATCCAGATTTGATGGAATAAAATTTGGTCTCCATGTCCCAGGAAAGGATTTGATTCAAGATTATAATTTTACGCGAGGGCAAGGTTTCGGACTTGAAGTCAGACGACGAATTCTTCTAGGAACATATGTACTTTCTTCGGGATACTATGATGCATATTACAGCAAAGCGGAAAAAGCCAGAGCTATTTTAAAAAAAGAGTTTGAAAATGCCTTTAAAGAAGTTTCACTTATTCTCACACCAACAGCTCCTTTCCCAGCATGGAAGATAGGAGAAAAGAATGACCCGTTGTCTGTGTACTTAGCGGATATATTTACAGTAACGGCAAATATCGTAGGAGTACCAGCGATTTCTATACCCTCCGGAGTTGTGGAAGTTCTGGGAAAAAATTTGCCTGTCGGTATTCAGTTTATGGCTCCACAAGGTGAAGATTCTCTCTTGTTTGAAGTAGGGAAGATATTTGAAAGCAAATAAAAGCAGAGAAAATAATTCTGACGTATAATATATATATATGGCAGATGAAAAAAAACCGGATTCTAAAGCTCCTAAAACTCCTATTGCTCCTGTAGAACCTACGGACCCTTTTGTTGAAATTGTTTGGTTACTTTTATCTCTGCTTGTTGTAGTTTATCTCCTCAACAGGTTGTTTGTTTTTCTTTCTTCAATTTTTACAGGAGATGCCGGAGTTGTAGGAATAGGAAGCTGGTCTTTATGGATACATGATTTTTTCATAAGACTTTTTTCCTATTTTTCATATTTTCAATTATTTGCTTATATCATAACTGTTCTGTTGGTAATGATTATTGTAATTATTTATAAAAATCTTACCGTATTACGTACTAATGAAAGAAAACTAATGTACCCTGAAATGCAAAGCATTTTAAGCGCAAAGAATCCTCAATGGGAAAGAGTTTTGGCACATACCGAATCTCTGAATGAAAATGATTGGAGACTAGCTATAATGGAAGCTGATATTATGCTCGATGATCTTTTAAACAAACTTTCTCTTTCTGGAGAAACTATTGGTGAAAAATTAAAGTCAGTAGAGAAGAGCGACTTTCTTACTATAGATAATGCTTGGGAAGCACATAAGATTAGAAATCAAATAGCTCATGAAGGCCAAGCTTTTGCTTTGAACCAAAGAGAAGCCAAAAGAGTAATTGGTCTATATAGAGATGTTTTTGAAGAATTTCAAACTATATAGCATTGATTAGGTTATAACACTGTGATATTATAATTCCCGTATCAATAATAGCGGGGTAGAGAAGTAGTATCTCGGTAGGCTCATAACCTGCAGACTCACGTGCAAATCGTGGCCCCGC
>JACDEV010000006.1 GCA_013816135.1 Patescibacteria group bacterium
TAACACCTCGTTCCTCTAAGATATCTATTAGTCTTGCTGCTCTAGCATAACCAATACCTAGTTTTCGCTGAAGGTATGAAGTAGAAGCTTTGCCTGCTTCCATAACAGTTTGTTTGGCATCCTCATAAAGATCGTCGTCATCTTCCACACTTTGATTTTCGTCTAAAGTAGCTTCAAATAGGTTATTTTTTTGATTTTCTCCTGTTAGGTTTATTTCTGAAGGTACTTCGCTTTCATAGCTTTCCACAAGATACTTTACAATAGCTTTGGTTTCAGTTTCTGTTATAAAAGCTGATTGGATACGCTGTGGTTGTGACATTTCTCCTGATAGATAAAGCATATCTCCAGCACCAAGTAGTTTTTCTGCTCCACCCATATCTAATATAGTACGAGAATCAATCTGAGATGATACCTGCAAAGCTATACGTGAAGGGATGTTGGCTTTGATAAGACCAGTAATGACATTAACTGATGGTCTTTGAGTTGAAAGTATAAGGTGAATTCCAACTGCTCGAGACATTTGAGCTAGTCTCACGATTGCCGCTTCCAACTCACGAGGATAAGCCTGCATAATATCTGCCAACTCGTCGATGACAATGACAATGTATGGCATCGTCTCGATCGTTTTATCTCCTTCTTCCACCTTTCTATTTTTAGCTTTCTTTAATTCAGGTTCAACTACATTTTTGTGGTATGAAGAGATATTTTGCAGGCCTTCTTTTTGAAGCACATCATATCTTCTATCCATTTCTTTGGCCGCCCATTTCAATGCCAAGATACTTTTCTTTGCATCAGTTATAACTGGAGTAAGTAGATGAGGTATCTTGTTATACAAAGTAAGTTCCACACGTTTTGGGTCAACCATAATAAACTTCAGATTGTCCGGTGAGTTTCTATATAGAAGGGAAGTTATCACGGCATGGATGGTAACAGATTTACCGGAGCCTGTAGATCCTGCAATAAGCAGGTGGGGAGCTTTAGCTAGGTTAGCAAAATAGGACATTCCTGATATTCCTTTTCCAAGAGAAATGAGAAGTGGTTTGTCTGAGTTTTGGAAGTCATTTGAAGCAAGTAGAGTTCCTAGACCCACAGTAGTTTTGGTACTGTTTGGAATTTCGATTCCTACTAGCGACTTGCCAGGTATCGGAGCTTCAATTCGGATAGGGTGAGCAGCAAGAGCAAGAGAGAGGTCATTTTGCAGACCGACAATTCTGGAAAGTTTTACTCCTTCAGCCGGCTTCAAGGCGTATCTGGTAATCGATGGCCCGATTGAGATTTCATCCATTTCTACATTGATTCCAAAATTAACCAAAGTTCTTTTTATTATATTTGAATTGGCTTTGATGTCTCCAACTCCTGGTTTACCTTTATCTTGTTCAAGAAGAGAAATAGGTGGGGGAGTAAATTCTTTGCCATTTAATTGTAGTGGAATGATACCGAAGTCATCTTTTTTCTCTCCACTCTCTCCTGCGGTTTTTAGCTTTGCAGGTTTCTCAGATGTTCCGACCTCACCCTTTAGGTTATTCGCTGGAAGAGAAAGTGCTTCACCATTTGTAATTAAAAGTTCAGGTCCTGTATCTTCTGTTCCTGCCAAAATCTCTTTCTTTTTAAATACTCCAAACAAGGAAGATAATGCAGATAATTTTAGAGGAGCATCAAACATTACTAGTAGGGAAATAAGGAGGAAGGCAAGAAGAATTATCATGCTAGCAGTTGTATCAAAGAATTTCACAAATGGCCCAGATATCAATCCTCCAACAAGTCCTCCACGAGCAGAGACTATATTGATTATTCCAAGACCAGAAAGAAAGAACAAAACTCCTCCAATAGTATGAGTAAGAGCTAAATGTTTTTTTAACGAGCGAAAGAAAGAAACGCAAAGGATGAGACAAATTAAAGGTAGTAGATAATATCCGACTCCAAATAATATATTGTGAAATAACTGAAATGATTTCTCTCCCACATAACCTCCCATATTGTGACCTTCTGAATTAGTAAAGGAAGAAAGGCTAAAAAATATGAATAGTACAAAAAAAGAAATAGCCACGATACCTTGTAAGGTTTCATCCTGTAAATATCTATGATCAACTACTTCACTTGAGTCTTTTTTTCTCTTTTCTTTTTTCTCCTCCTTCTTATCTTTCTTGGCCATAAATGTACATTTATTTTAACAGAGATGTGCCTTTTTAAGAAACTTAATAATTGGATGGGGGACTCACTTCCTTAGGAATTTATAAGATACTTGCTCCTTTGTCTTTGAGAATATATAATAAAGACAAGCTTGACTCTTTCAAGGACAGATGGTATTATATAAGACATCAAAAAGACAGCTAATATTTACATAAAAGACATAAGGACATTTCAGATTTAAACCTTTAACAAAGCCATGGATTCAGATAAAAAAACAAACCTCGAAATAGCCCCAAAAACACTAGACCCTGTTTCATATTTTGAACAAGACGGGGATTTTGTTGTAGCTTTTAAAAAGACAGAAAAGTTGGCATCAGCGGTTTATATCGTTACTAATCTACTCTCAGATAACGAGCCTATGAAATGGACTCTAAGGAAGAAAGTCTCTGAGTTTTTGTCTTTTAGTTTGAGTTATAAGGACGTGTCGGATAGTGCCAAAAACAGCTTTGTCTATTCAGCAAAGAGTTTTGTCTTAGAGATTGTATCTCTCTTGGAAGTTTCTATGAGAGGAGGACTTATTTCTACAATGAACTTTGGGATTTTGAAACAAGAATTTAATAATTTAATTAGCATATATTCCTCTTCTGAATCCCATGATTCTAAAGGTAATATAATCAGTGAAAACTTTTTTGATGTTGTGCGTCCAAATACCCCTTCGGAAAGCAGATATATTGGTTCTACCCCAACATCTTTATCTGTACAAAATCGTGTTCCAGAATATACCCAAAAAAGTGTTAATAATCCACAAATTAAAGACAAAGAAGATGAGAAGAAATCCCTTCGACAGACTACTATTTTGGCTTTACTAAGGCGTAAAAAAGAACTTACTATAAAGGACATAGCTAGTGTAATAAAGGATTGTAGTGAAAAAACAGTACAACGAGAATTGAATACTTTCATCGCTAATGGCGTCTTGAAAAGATCAGGTGTCAGACGTTGGAGTAAATACTCACTAAATAACTAGATAAAAGAACAGAATTTAAGTAATAAAAAACATTCCTTCCCGTCATCTATCAGGTAAGTCAGGCGAAGTCGCTATATAGCATGTTTTGTAAGTGAAAAACTTATGAGATGTTAGATAGGCCTTATGTTGACTTTCTTACCCATTTTATGGAATACTGGCTAAGTGGAGCATTCTAAATTTTTCATGAACGCTTTTCGGAGAAATCTTGAAAATCGTCAAAAAAGTTAGAGTTATCCACACAGACAGATTTGAAAGTCACAGTAGGAGAATATATAATACGTTTTATGCGCAGTGTTTATTACACTGTGCATAAATACATATATATTCCGCACTGGTCAGACAGGCATGAACTTTGAAAAATACATCCGCACACTAACTCTAGCATTGTGTTTTTGTTGCCTTATTGAAGTGAAGTAGAAATATTAAATATCTCTACAACTTAATAATGTAATAAAAGTTTATAAAACACGATGCAACGATGCTAGAGTTAGTGTGCGGATAAATATGGATTTTATTGAGAGGCACGATAATTTTCGTGTCTAAAAATCTTAGAGCTTTTTTAAAGGCTTTGAGACTTCCGAATATCTGTCATTTCTACCAATCAGCTACACTAGAAATTCAGTCCAACACAACCATCTATTTTTTCATCTTGCGTCGAGTTTGTCCGAGTTTCATCGGCTTCACCATCATATGAAGATGTGATGAAATTTTTACAAAATGCTTGAGGTGAAAAAATTAGTATGCAGATGTAAGTGTTTAGAAAATAGAAATATTTTTTAAATTCATGCATCAGAATATTATTAAGTTTTAGTTATTAATGTTTCCGAATGGTAACTTCCTATAAAATTTTTAATAGTAAATATAGGAAAACCGTTTTATTAAAATATATGAGTTTAACAAAATCACGACTCGCAAAGGTCTCTGCCGGAGTTGTAGGATTCGCAATGGCGCTTTCATTTGTAGTGGCTCCGGTCACAGCAAGTGCAGCGACAGTAGCTGAACTACAGGCACAGATTGCTGCATTGTCTGCACAGCTTGCATCATTGAGCAGCACAACGACAACAACAACATCAACAGGTTATACATTTAATGTAAACCTTACAGTAGGAAGTACTGGTGCTGATGTTATGAATCTACAAAAGGTTCTTAACAGAAGTGCTGATACTCGAGTTGCAGTTTCAGGTGTTGGTTCAGCAGGTATGGAATCTTCATACTTTGGTGCACTAACAAAGGCAGCTGTAATGAAATTCCAAGCAAAATATGGAATTTCTCCAGTTGCTGGATATGTAGGTCCGATCACTCGAGCGAAACTTAACTCGATGAACGTATCTTCATCATCATCAACTACTACAACTACAACAACAACAGGAACTTTCCCAGCAGGAT
Source organism: Patescibacteria group bacterium (assembly GCA_013816135.1). Lineage (GTDB taxonomy): Bacteria > Patescibacteriota > Minisyncoccia > Phycocordibacterales > DATDWN01 > C7867-006. Next base: position 4,541 of record JACDEV010000006.1, read on the forward strand.
GTTCATCATCAACTGGATACAGTTCAACAACAGGTCAGTCTTGTGCAACTACAACTACTACTCCAGTTGGAGGATCGTTGTCAGTTTCAGCAGGAACACAGCCTACAAATTCTCTCGCACCTCAGAACGCAGCTAGAATTCCTTTCACAACAGTTGTCCTCACAGCAGGAGCAACTGATGTGACAGTGAACTCAGTTACAGTTGAGCGAGTTGGTCTTGCACAGGACGCAGTCTTGTCAGGAGTTGTTCTTCTAAACAGCGACGGTATGCAGATCGGTATTGCAAAGACACTTAACTCAAACCATCAAGCAGTTGTTGGTGAGCCTTGGGTGATCAAAGCAGGTACTTCTCAGACAGTCACTATCGCCGGAAACATGGCAGCTTCCCTTTCAGCTTATGCTGGACAGGTTGTTGGTCTAAATGTTGTCGGAGTTAACACAACAGCTTCAATCAGTGGATCATTCCCAATCATGGGTGCACAGCACACAGTGAATGCTTCACTTGCACTTGGTACTGTTACACTTGCAACTTCTTCATTTGATCCTCAGTCAGCTCAGACAAAGGAAATTGGTACTTCAAACTACAAATTTGCCGGAGTTCGAGTTACAGCAGGTTCAGCTGAACAGGTTAAATTATGGTCAGTTCGATTCAATCAGTCAGGTTCAGCATCATCTAACGACCTTGCTAACGTAGTGGTCGTTGTTGATGGAGTATCTTATCCAACAGTAGTTTCTGCTGATGGTAAGTATTACTCAGCTGTATTCTCAGGTGGTCTACTTATCGACAAAGGTCTTTCAAAGGATGTTTACATCAAGGGAGACATTGTAGGAACAAGTGCTGCAGGACGAACAATTCAGTTTGACTTGTACAAGAACACAGATCTATATTTGTCAGGTGTGACTTATGGATATGGAATAATCGGTACAAATCCTAACGGAGGATCAGCAGTTGTAGCTACTACAGCTTCTGAGTTCGTTGGAACAGCCGCAGCTCCAGGTTCACCATTCTTCAGCGGTTCAGTAGTTACAGTATCTGCAGGTTCAGTTACATCAATTCAGAAAGCAACTTCTGTTGCTGCTCAGAACATCGCTGTAAACGTTCCTAATCAGGTTCTCGGAGGATTCGTTACAGATATCAAGGGTGAACCTATCACAGTACAGTCAATGGCATTTACTATCGCTACGACTGGAACAGTAGGTCCTATCACTAGTATCACAATTGTCGATCAGAACGGTGCAGTAGTTGCAGGTCCAGTGGACGAAGCATCTACATGTACAACTGGTTGTACAGTTACTTTCACTGATTCAGTTACATTCCCAGTAGGACAGAGAACTTACACCATAAAAGGTAAGATCCCATCTGGAGCTTCTAATGGAGCAACAGTTATCGTTTCAGCTAACCCTTCAACAGGTTGGACAAACGTAACTGGTCAGACAACTGGAAACTCTATCAGCTTGGCAGGTAGCGGTTCATTCGCAATGAACACAATGACAGTTAAGGCAGCTTCTCTAGCAGTTAGCGTTTCAGCTACACCTTCAGCTCAGTCAATCGTGGCTGGTGCACAGGCTGTTCTACTCGCAAACTACCAGTTCGATGCTTCACAGTCAGGTGAGGATGTAAGATTCTCATCACTTCAAGTAACAAACACTGGTTCAAACTCAACAGGTTTGACATCATGTCAGTTGTTCGATGGTGCAACAGCTTTGAACACAGGTTCAAACGTTGTTACAACTCTTGCAGGATCTGCAACATTTACTTTTGATCAGCAGCTTGTTGTTCCAAAGGGAACAGTAAAGACTCTTGCTCTAAAGTGTAATGTTTCTTCTTCAGCAACTGGTACATTTATCTTAGGTATCACTGGAACTCAGGTCACAGCTATGACAGTAACAGGTGTATCTTCATCTGGAACTGTAGTAGCAACTGGTGCAACAGCAACTGGTCAGACAATGACAGTTGGAACTGGAGCTCTAGTAGTATCTACAGATTCATCTAGCCCTTCATACACTGTTGTGGCAGGTGGTTCTACAGGTAACGTAGCAGGAGCTTACAAGTTCCGAGCTTCAAACGAAGCAGTTAACCTAAACCGAGTTTCTTTGAAACTTACTTCAGGTGCAGCATCAGATGTTGTTCAGGTTACTATTTGGGATGGTGGTACACAGGTTGGTACAGCAGTATTTACTGGTAACAGTCTATACGCTACATCAACATTCTCATCTTCAGTAGTTCTTCCAAAGGATACAGACAAGGTATTGACAGTTAAGGTCGACTTAGCTGCTATAGGTACTTCACAGCCAGGAACAGAGGGATCACTTGTAAAGGTTGATTTCAATGGTTCTGACTCAACAGGTACTCAGGGAACAGGTGCTGGTTCTGGAAACACAATCAACGCAACAGGTTCTACAGCAGTAGCTGGTGTAAGAATGTTTAAATCATTCCCTACACTTGCTCTTGATACTCTAGGTTCAACAGGACTTGCAGATGGTAAACTTATGAGATTTAAGGTTACAGCAAATGCAAACGGTTCAGTTGGAGTTTCACAGTTCAAGTTTACAGTTTCTACAACTACAGCAGTTGTAACAAACATCGGTCTTTACGCTTATACTGACGCTGCCTACGCTAGTGCAATATCTGGCCAGGGTACAAGCGGACAAATCGGTTCAAACGTAACGACTGCAACTAACGGAACAGCATTCGCTATCTCACCATCAACTAACCCAGTACAGGTTTCTGCTGGACAAACACTATACTTCGAGCTACGAGCTTCAGTATCTGGTGTTACAACAGGAGCATCTGTGGTTACAACACTCTTGGGTGACTCAGCTTATTTGACAAACTTGACAGCAGGTTACAATGTCGCAACTTCATCAGCTGCTACATCAACAAGTAACTTCGTATGGTCAGGAAACGCGACATCTACAGCTGGTCTGTTCGATGTTGATTGGTCAAACGGTTACGGTCTACCAGGTCTATCAGCTTCTGGTCTTATCCAGACTCGATCTAACTAATACTTAGTTCAAGTTCTAGATAAAGCTTAGGCTTTTAACAAAAAACCACCATTCCTTAAGGGAATGAGTGGTTTTTTGTTGCATGAAATTAGAGTTTTGAGGAGTGGGGGGTTTGTGTTAAAATGTGTTTTATGCCAATTTCAAAAACAAACAAGATAATAATGAGTGTAGTTGCTATTTTGGTTTTACTTGCAATATATATTGTAATAGACAGAAGAAATAAATCTGAAGTACCAACAGATATTTCCCCAACTGCGACAACTACTGGAACAAATTCAGTAACCTCTACAACCACGACTTCTTCTGGACAGAAAATTGTTACAACAAGTAACGGAACTTACACCATAAAAGAAGTATCACTTAATGAAGGAAAGACTTTTCCTCAACCAATTCCAGACTTGAACCGTCCTGTGAAAGTTTCTACTTCTGTTGCAGTTTCACCTGAAGCCTTTGCAGTTGCTTCCAAAAAAATTCCTGAAATACAAGCACTGTTAAAAACAAATCTAGGTGATTGGAAAAATTGGATTGAGTTAGGACTCTATCAGAAGATGGCAGGAGACTATCTCGGAGCTGTTATCTCTTGGAAGTATGCTTTGAGATTAGCACCAACTGATTTCGTTGCTCCTGGGGATTTGGCAGACTTATATGCTTATTACCTAAAAGATAATGTTCAAGCCGAATATTATTACAAAATCGCAATTGCAAATGGTACCTCTAAAACAGCATATTTATATATCCAATATGCAACCTACTATAGAGATATTATAAAAGACATTGCAAAAGCAAGAGCAATAATTGATCAAGGACTAATAAAAATTCCAAATAATCCCGCTCTTCTAGAATTCAAAGCAAGTTTGCAATAAGGACAAATAAAAAATAACCGACACGATGTCGGTTATTTTTTATTGAGTTATCCACAGCTAATAATGACTTAAATTTGTAGGTACTTATACTTAATATACATGAGCTTTAAAAAAATATTAAAAAGTGTTTTGCTAGTTGTCGTAGTTTTGTATGTCGGAGTGGTTATTTATAGAATGTTTTATTTCCACAATTTAAAAAGTACTCAAGCGGTGGTAGAGAATATTCATTCAACTCATATAACATTAGATGATGTAATGGGGAAGAATTTACCACCTGAACCTGGAATTGAAGCAGATAAAACTATTGTAGGAATAGATGCAAATCACAATGGGATACGTGATGATGTTGAGCTAGCAATATTTAAGGAGTATCCTACATCTGCAAAAAAACGAGCAGTTTCTCTACAATATGCCCAAGCTCTACAGATGGAATTTACCCAGTCTTATACAAATACAGATATCGTTATTGCTGTAGCTCAGGAAGGAGACAGGGCTTCGTTGTGTACTACGGAAGTATTTTCAAGAAGTGATCAAGAAAAATTCTTCAAAGAAAATGATGAATTAGTTGCCTTTGTGGAAAAACAACATATCAATACCACAAATAGAAAGTCTTCACAACAAGAGTTTTATAAAAAAATTGGTAGTTATAATTCACTAGAAAGACACTGTGATATTGATTATTCAAAGTTGCCTAACTAAATGAAAAATCATGGTTTCAGAGAATTCAAAGTTTTATCACTAATAATATTTTTATTATTTCCCTTTTTTACAAGTGCTACGACTAAATGTTTTTCAGATGGTTACACAGTTTTGACTTTAAACGGAGTGTTTACAAATGAAGAACAAGCAAAAGAAAACAAAAGAACGTTAGAAAGAAAATTATTACCTACTTTTGAGGGGCAACTTGTGACTGTGGATTTTCTTCACAACCCCTCTCACCTTGCAGGTTTGTCAGATATTGCTGTCGCAGCTTATCAAGGAATATTTGATAACGAAACAGTTCAGGATTATGACCTGACTCAAATCCTTTCTGATGCAAGTCAGAAGATAACAACTCAAAAAGTTCTCATTGTCGCCCATTCACAGGGCAATTTTTATGCCAATAGTTTTTATGATGTTGTAGCTGGTAATTCAGGTGGAATACCAAAGGAGTCTTTGGGAGTTTATGCAGTCGCTACTCCTTCAGGAAGAACACCTGGAAACGGATTATGGTTAACATCAACATCAGACAAAATAATTGCAGGCTTAGTTGGTGGAACTTTATCACGAAAGATAATGACTCCAAACGTCACAATACCATTAACACAAGATGACGATGAGAACGGGCATAATTTTTCTTCAGTTTATTTAAAGTATCAGTCAGTGCGGATTATTTCTGATATTGATAAATCATTGGAACTTTTGAAAAATAATTCGATACAAAGTGAAAATAAACCATGTATGAATCCACCAAAGATTACTTTTGTTCATAAAACTGTTGGTGTTGTTTATGCTGTGGCAGACCCAGCAGCAAATATAAGTAATACCGCGTTATCGACAGTATATGAGGTAAGTAATATAGCATTAACTTCTGGAGCAAAAGCGTTGGCAGTAGGTATTCAAACTAGTTATGAAGGACTTTCATATTTTGTAAAAACTATAGAAAATACTGGTAAGTTGGCATTTCACTCTGGAAAAAACCTTGCAAGTATAGAAAGTATTGATTCTGATACAGAACCAGAAAAGGACACTAATATAATTAAAGTTGCTGATGCACAAGAACATGCTGTCAACGATCAAGGTAAAAAATCTGTAATAATAAAAAAACAAAAAGATTTACCTATTAAAGAAGAGAGTAAAGAGCAGGTAAGTGAGCAATCAAAAAAAGAAGAAAAAAATGATGTACTAATTGAAGAAGTAAAAGAAAAATTAGTATTAGAAGTTGAAGCAGATTCTAAGTTAGAAGAATCAAAAATAAATAATGGACGGGAATACTCTCCAGGGTTCGGTGGTGGAAATCCTACTACTGTAACTCCTGTTGTCGTTCCCGACACCACCGCTCCGACTATTTCTATCACTGGTTCAAACCCAAAATATATATTGATTAACTCTGCTTATACTGATTCAGGAGCCACAGCTTCTGATAACATCGATGGAACAGTTTCTGTAACTTCCACAAGCACAGTAAATACTTCTATTTTGGGAAATTATTCAGTTACATATAGTGCAAAAGATGTAGCAGGGAACACATCTACTTCTTCAAGAGCAGTAAATGTTGTTTCCAATATTTATATCCCTGAGAAAAAGTTTGGTTTGGATAGTCTTAATCAGGATTGGCAGGTGTGGGTATTCAATGGATCAAATGTCTATGACTGGTCAGATACATACGTGAATAATTTTTTAAGAGAACAGTACAAAATTCAAGCTTTATCTGGTGCATTTTGCTCACAATGTTTACAACGAGGAATATTTCTTCGTGACCCACAGACAGGTTTTGAGACCACTGATCTTTCAAAATCTAGTTTAGAATCTAATCCTCAAAACAGCATGAACAACACTATTTATAATGTTGTTTTGCAGTGGGATGCCTTGGGTTATACATACACTATCTCACATGGAACAACTACAGATTCTACTGGACATACAAACATTTCAAATGTTGGAGAAAACATGTGGGTAGGTTGGGATGGTTCATACAACAACTTCCAAACTTTCCCATCTGGAGATTGGCAAGGAACTGTCAGCTCATCTCCTCTTTCTCGAACTGGAGGAGGAAGCATGATTACCCAACCTTATTCTGTAAAAAAAGTTACAACTGAACCTACAACCTCTTCACTTACACTCCCAACTACAGGGGAACTTGCCGAGACAGGAATAAGCCCAAGGCGTGGTAGAGAAAATCTAACTGCATTTGAATTCAATATTACTTACAAAAATCCATCCAATCTCACTCCTCAGAATGTGACTTTGCATGTAAAGAACTCGTTAAATCTAGAGTCTACAATTCTAATGCAAAAGGCAACAAACAACGGAAATACTCTTAGCGACGATAGTTTTGTGAACGGCGAAACTTATCTTGCAACAAGCACTTATTCTTCTGGAGATTATACTTATTATTTTACTTCTAAAGATTCTGACGGTAACACCATCCGAACTCCATCCACTGGTTCTTTGAGGTTTACAGTTATTGCTTCTACATACACCTATAGTTCAAAATATACATTTGGTACAGACAATGGGGATGGTAATGACTGGCAAGCTTGGTCATTTAATGGGTCATATATTTACAACTGGTCTGACACCTATGTTTCAGGATATTTATTAGAACAATTTAAAATTCGATCCTTTGCAGGTTCTTCTTGTTCGTCATGTTTGCAAAGAGGAATTTTCAATCATGATCCTAAAAAAGGATTTGAAACAAGTGATAGGAGTGTGTCTGTTTTGGAAGGCAATCCGCAAAATAGTTCAACTAATACTATATATGACGTAAGTATTCAATGGGATTCAACGGGCTATACTTATACTGTTTCTCATGGAGCCACCACTGACTCCACAGGACATACAAATATAGCAAATGTTGGAAGTGACTTGTGGGTAGGTTGGGACGCATCATTTAATAACTTCCAAACTTTCCCATCTGGAGATTCATATGGAACAGTGCCCGGTTCTACATCATTAACAGGTGGAAGTAATATGATGATAAAACCATATGCTGTTTTTAACTGAAATCAGCCAACATTATCTTTTCGCTAGAGTAAAATCATGGGTTTTTAAGACTTGCGCAGGGAATTAGAAAACAACGACGCAGATGAAGTAAGTCCGGAGCACTGTTTGAGCACAGGTATTCCTGGCGAGTTTGCGGAGGACACGAATCAAGGAGATTATTTTCTTGATTTGCGAGCACAGCAAAAGCCTACCAGGGCTTTATGCGTGTCTTAAAAACCCATTATTTTACAGCCTTTTATCCCCAGTTTTCCCACAGTCCTTTTTATTTGACAAAGAAGCCTATTAATATATACTGGTCTCTATTGCAGAATATGTTAAAAATTCACTTAAATTCTAAGCGGTAATGAGAACGCGTTATTACGCGTTTGATAAAAAACCGCTCCAGCTGGCGGTTTTTTAAATAAACAGCCGTGCTGCGTCCAAAGGACGGGAATTGATTGGATTCACTGACCGGCTAGTAATTTGAAAAATAAATCCGCACACCAACCCTAGCATTGTGTTTTTGTTGCGCTATTCAAATAAAATGGAAGTATAAAATATTTCTACGAGTTCGATTGGCGTAATGAAAGTTTATAAAACACGATGCAACGATGCTAGAGTTGGTGTGCGGATAAATCCCACCGCGACTTTTCTTCTGAGTCATATTGCTTTTGCAGTATGGCCGAGCGACTGTTTGTAGAGGTACAAACGGACGTTAGAGGGTCTTTAGTTGCAGGTGGATGTAAAAAGTAAGTTAAGCAAACTGTTATATGAATTAATGTCATGTAACAGGATAAAGTAAAAAGATTTGAGGATATCAGTGGTGATGTTCTCAGATCTGTGGTTTTTAAATTTCCTAATGGGAAATTTAAGAGCGTATGGTGGATGCCTAGACTCAAAATGGCGATGAAAGACGTAGCATGGCTGCGATAAGTTTCGGGGAGGTGCCTAGCAACCTTTGATCCGAAAATTTCTGAATGGGGAAACCTAATGACTATATGTCATTTCTTGGGAGTTTATCCCAAGAGCACACCCGGGGAAGTAAAACATTTCAGTACCTGGAGGAAAATAAAACAATGTTCGTAAGAACGATATTTCCTTAGTAGCGGCGAGCGAAAAGGAAAGAGCCCAAACCGAGTACCTTACTGAGGGAGGTTACAGGAAACTGTAACTAACTTCTGTTAGTTATTCGGGGTTGTAAGGCAGAAACGTCGTAATTTATTATGAGAGAAGTTAAAAAATATTATGTTAGTTGAATGCTCTGGAAAGAGCGACCCTAGAGGGTAATAGTCCCGTAAGCGAAAATATAATATCTTCTTTGTTTCTGTTCTTGAGTACCTCGAGACATGAATAGCTCGGGGGAATCTACCGGTACTAACCGGCAAGGCTAAATACATTTTGAGATCGATAGTGAACTAGTACCGTGAGGGAAAGGTGAAAAGAAGTCCGATAAGGACAGTGAAATAGATCTGAAACCATATGCTTACAAGGAGTCGGAGCGGGTCGCACATTGTGCGTATCTTTTGTCGTTTTTATGCTAGATATGATTCGCAAGACTTATATCTAGCATTGAGATTGCAAAAAATATGCATAGCGTGCGGTCCGTCACGGCGTGCCTATTGAAGAATGAGCCAACGAGTTAATGTATGCGGTTCGACTAAGTCCTTTACCGGATGGAGTCATAGGGAAACCGAGTGTGAATAGCGCGACTATATCGCATGCATTAGACCCGAAGCCAGAGCGAGCTTGCCATGAGCAGGTTGAACTTCTGAGAAATCAGAAGGGAGGACCGAACCGGTTGCCCGTGCGATTGCATCGGATGACTTGTGGTAAGAAGTGAAAAGCTAATCGAGCCTGGTAATAGCTGGTTCTCTCCGAAATAGCTTTTGGGCTAGCGTCGTATGTTTCTATGAGGGGTAGAGCACTGGAAGGTCTCGACAGGGAGCAATCTCGCGAGACCTATCAAACTCCGAATACTCATATTTAAAAGTACGGCAGTTAGACGGTGGGGGCTAAGCTCCATACGTCAAAAAGGAAACAGCCTAGATCTCTATTTAAGGTCCCTAAATCTACGTTAAGTGCGCTTAAGGTGGTGGAATTTCTCAGACACTGAGGAGGTTGGCTTAGAAGCAGCCATCCTTTAAAGATAGCGTAACAGCTCACTCAGTAAGAGATTCCGCGCCGCAAATAATCGGGGCTAAACGTAGTACCGAAACTGAGGATTTAATTTTGCTTCGGCAAAATTGAGTGGTAGGAGAGTATTCGCATCTGCTGTGAAGGCGAAGGGGTGACCCACGCTGGAGCGTTGCGAAGTAAGAATGTTGGCACAAGTAACCACAATGCGGGTGAGATCCCCGCACGCCGAAAGACTAAGGTTTCCTGTTCAATGTCAATCAGAGCAGGGTTAGTCGGGCCTAAGGCAATGGAGAGATCCGCAGCCGATGGACACATGGTTAATATTCCATGACTTTTGCGTGATGCGATGGAAGGACGGAGTGTAGTATGTATTGCTCATTATTGGATTTGAGTAAGGGCTATCAGGATATCTTCTAGGTAAATCCGGAAGAAATCACTTTAATGTGAACTATCCAAGTAGTTTTTAAACTTGGCGATTCGTCAAAGGGAATAATACAAAGCACGCTTCCAAGAAAATTTTCTAAGCATAATCACGTGAGATCCGTACCGTAAACCGACACAGGTAGTCAGCTCGAGAAGAGTAAGGCGAACGAGTGAGAGATCCCCAAGGAACTCGGCAAAAAAGCAGCCGTAACTTCGGAATAAGGCTTGCCCCAAACCCGCAAGGGTGAGGGGCCGCAGCTAAAGTATCTCTGGCAACTGTTTATCAAAAACACAGCTCCCTGCGAACTCGCAAGAGGATGTATAGGGGGTGATGCCTGACCAATGCCAGAAGGTCAAATATGGGAGCCGAGCGTCGCAAGATGTAAGGTTGATTATATAAGCCCTGGTGAATGTCGGCCGTAACTATAACGGTCCTAAGGTTGTGCAATGGCAGTTCAATTAATTTTGGATTCGATTGCACAAGGACTGGGACCTTATGGGAATTGTTTGCACTTTAAACGCAAGCAATGATAAACAAATTAAAAACATAATCATTATAATCATTCAAAGCTGCCTCGTTATACAGTGATGTATAGCAGGTCCAAGACATGGCTATATGCTGAGAATATCTGCAATTTACAGATGATCAGCAGGGAAGTTCTCGCAAGAGAACCCCTCAGAGACCACACGCCGTGCACCCAGTGAGATGCTTCGCAAGAACTATCTCACGGGGTGAAGATATGGTCCTTCGTATAGGAAACGAAAAGCGAAATTCCTTGTCGGGTAAGTTCCGACGTGCACGAATGGTATAATGACTGGAGAACTGTCTCGGGGATTTGCTCGGTGAAAATACAATACCGGTGAAGATGCCGGTTACCTGCAGTTAGACGAAAAGACCCCAGGAGCTTTACTGCAACTTGATATTGAGGGTATGTTTTGCATGCGTAGCATAGTGGTGAGACTTTGAAGGACACTTTCGGGTAGTCTGGAGTCGTCAGTGAAATAGCCATCTTGTTTGATATACTTTCTAACCTGCTCGGCAAAAACGAGCAGAGACAGTTTCTGGTGGGCAGTTTTAGTGGGGCGCTATCCTCGAGGATGCAATTTTATTATTGTTTCCTCGATCCGTGGCGCCTCCTAGGTGGTTCACACCAAAAAAAATAAATAAGGGGGACCATATTGTGAAAGCAGTATGAGAAAAGTTGGAAAATATCGGTGAAAATCTTAATTTTTAAAGATGACACCGAGGGAAGCTTGTGAATTTCACATACACCCGTAGAGACTACAAACCAACCATCTTAATTATTAGTTGAGATGAATGTATAGTCCGTCCTGCATAGTGATATGCAGTTAACATAGAGCCTAAAAAGTAACGGAGGAGTTTATTAAGGTCAGCTAGGCGCGAATGGAAACCGTGCCGATAGTGTAATGGCATAAGCTGGCTTAACTGTAAGACGTACTTGTCGAACAGATGCGAAAGCAGAACATAGTGAACCGACGGTCCGTTTTAGAGGCGGCCGGAGATTATCGGATAAAAGCTACCCTGGGGATAACAGGCTGGTTGTGCCTAAGCGTCCATAGCGACGGCACAGTTCGGCACCTCGATGTCGGCTCAACTTATCCTGGGGGTGAAGAAGCTCCCAAGGGTATGGCTGTTCGCCATTTAAAAAGTTACGCGAGCTGGGTTCAGACCGTGGAGAAGTTCAATTCCTTTTAGCTTGCTAAGAGTTTTGGACTGATCCACAATCTGAATCCTCAGAGGAATTTCGTTTTATGAATTAAATAAGAGATTAAGGAACCAATCAAATCACGGCGGTCTGACAATATTAAAATATTGCCAGATTAAAGTTGATTTATATCGGTGAAGCCCAAATGGTTGGGTAATACCGAGGGAAGTTTTTTGTTCAAATTGGAGGTTAGATATGAGAGTGGCACTAATAGTGGACTTGAATGAAAACAGAGGCAGTGGATATTTCAAATCCCTTGCTCGCGAGTTCGTAAATAGCAACACTTTAATTATAGACAAAGCAGAGATACGCGAGATTGCAGATCAAGGAGATCTCGCTCGTGGGGATCGTACTGTCATGCTGCGTTTTAGCTCTAAGGCAACGCAGATTCTCTAAAATCCTAGGTGACGCGAATATACGCGCGTCACCACTTCCAATTTGAACGGAAAACGCCCGTAGAGACTAAACATCGACTATTGAATAGATACAAGAAACAAGATTAAAGATTCAAGAATTATTCCTGAATCTTGTGTCATGAATCCTGGATCAACTCAAAAAAGTTATAGTCCAATGCACAAAGTAATTTGTGGAAACATGCGTGAGACAGGTTGGTCTCCTATCTACTGTAGGCGTTGATTCTTGAGAAGATTTGCCCCTAGTACGAGAGGACCGGGGTGAACTGACCTCTGGTGTGTCTGCTGTCCTGCCAAGGGCATCGCAGAGTAGCTAAGTCGGGAAGGGATAAACTCTGAAAGCATCTAAGAGTGAAACCCACTTCAAGATTAGGAATCGTTTGAGACCCGTGAGAGATGATCACGTGATAGGCACTAGGTGTAAGCACAGCAATGTGTTCAGCCGAGGTGTACTAATTAGTCGATTTCTATTAGGAAATTTGATTGCCACTACTTTATCCTGTTACATGGAATGAATTCCATGAGTTTGCAGATTACTTTTTACAATTGAATAATATTGAAAGTTTAGTTTTGGTGCTTTATCGCAGAGGTCACACCCGTTCTCATTCCGAACACGGAAGTTAAGCTCTGTTGAGGCGATGGTACTTGAAAAGGGAGAGTAGCTAAGCGCCAGAACTAAGTTTTCAATAAAAAATCACTCGTTATGCGAGTGATTTTTGTTAAAATAAAGTTAAAACACAGATTTTCTTTTTTGGAAGTTGAAAGTAAAATTGGGTTTGATAGAGTAATCTCCGGAGGTCATTTATGGCAGTGCGTGATGAAGGTGAACTGAAACAGGCAGAGGCGGATCTGAAAACCCAGGAAGCGGCCCTCGCTACCGATGCAGCTGATACCGCTGCATCCAAGGCAGAAGAAGCACAGGGGGAAGCCACCAAAGCTCAAGGTGAGGCAGACGCCGCCAAAAGCTGAAGATGTTAGTCACGGGCGCGATTCCAATCTTGGAGTCGCGTCTATTTATTTATATAAAGTAAAAGAGTGCGGCACCTTGCCACACTCTTGTCGTCTTTCTAGTATTTGAAGCTTAATTCAACCTCAGCAGTACCTTTGTTGTCGCTGTATCCTTTTCTTTCCTCGTACTGCACTGAGAGGATTGTGAACATTCCGGCAGTGGTCCGAATCGTGGAATTCGGTCTGAGTTGAAAAGCCGTATTCGAAACCGCCACTTCCTGACCATTCTGATAAAGCCACGTATATACCATCTGTCCTCCGAGCTATTTCTATCACGTAGACTATATTAAATCAAACTAATTTGGGATTATGATATAATTTCTGACATGCTATCTTGGGCTACCAAAAGAAGACTAATCTATGGAGGAAGTGTTGTTGTCGTTCTTGCACTTATTTTTGGTGGAATTTTTTGGAAAATATTTTACCAAGCCCCGACTTGTAACGACGGTAGACAAAATGGTGACGAGAAGGGAGTTGACTGCGGAGGAAGCTGTAGAAATCTTTGTACTTCTGACGCTTTGACTCCGGTAGTTCTGTGGTCAAAAGTTTTTAACGTTTCTGGAGATGTCTATAGTGCAGTGGCATATATAGAAAATCCAAATGTAAATTCAAGAAACAACAGAGCAACATATCAATTTCAAATCTATGATAAGAACAATAAACTTATTACAGTAAAGGAGGGAGAAACAAGTATTCCAAAGGGAAAGAAATTCGCGGTTTTTGAAACCAGCTTATTAATAAGCAACAGCAAACCCAAGTCCGCTGACTTCAAATTCTTATCATTTTCACCATGGGAAAAAGACATAGCCAAAGAACCTGAGATTACTTTGAAATACGGCACGATTGTAGGTAGTACAACACCTTCAATTACTGGGAGTATAACTAGTCAGTCTATCGGTACTATTCCTGAAATCGAGCTAGTGGTTTTCGTTCTAGATAGAAATGAAAATGCTATTGGAGCTTCCAGAACTTTCATAGATAACTTATCAAAAAATGCTCCGCAGGATTTCGTATTCTCTTGGCAGAAACCTTTTGAAGGTGATTCCAGTGTTATAAGTGTGATATATCGTTCTATATAAGTATTAAAGATATTTGATGGAAAACTCTTTTGTAAAAAAAGCTGTATCAGCGTTAACAAAAAATGTAGATTGGTTGCTTTTTAGCAGTGTAATTTTACTTACATTAGCAGGATTGGTTACTATGAACTCTTTTGTAGGTACAAGTAGGTTTGCTGGCAGACAGTCAATATGGCTTATTGTTTGTACAATCGTCTTTTTCATAGCTAGTAGTATTGACTGGAGTTTTTTACGAAATACTAGAATAATTGTAACTTTGTTTGTTCTATCCGTGGGACTACTCTCACTTTTGTTTGTTTTAGGTAGTGTGTTTAAAGGAGCGCAAAGCTGGTTTTCAGTTGGTGCATTTTCTCTTCAACCAGCTGATCCAATAAAGCTTGTGGTTATATTGATATTATCAAAATATTTTTCCCGTCGGCATATTGAGATAGCAAATATAAGACATATCTTGGTTTCAGGATTTTATGTTTTTGTTATTTTTTTCTTAGTTTTTCTACAACCGGATTTCGGTTCAGCCATCATAATTTTCTTTGTTTGGCTTGGAATGGTTCTTGTTTCTGGAATATCCAAGAAGCATCTTCTCGCTGTATTTTTCATTGGTTTAGTTGCTTTTGGGGGTTTGTGGTTTTTTGTTTTTCGACCATATCAGAAAGACAGAATAAAAAATTTCGTTCACCCACTAACTGACATTCGGGGAAGCGGTTACAATGCTTATCAATCAACGGTGGCTGTAGGTTCAGGACAGCTATACGGAAAGGGTATTGGTTACGGAACTCAATCCAAACTTCAATTCCTTCCTGAATATGAAACAGATTTTATTTTCGCAGCTTTTGCAGAAGAGTGGGGGTTTATTGGTGTCACTCTTCTTTTTATATTGTACGGAATAGTTTTTTGGCGAATGCTCCTAATTTCTTTTCGAGGAGGAGGAAATTTTGAAATTCTTTTTGGAACAGGGCTCACTATTTTATTTGTTATCCATTCAGTAATCCACATCGGAATGAATATTGGAGTATTGCCGGTAACAGGAAATACTTTGCCTTTTATGAGCTATGGTGGAAGTCATTTGTTAACAGAATTTTTTGGACTAGGAGTGCTAATGGGAATGAGGAAGAATAGTAGGGCGGTGCATAAAGATGTTACTCGCAACGAAATGGTCGGAGTATAACTTTCAAATCTGGCGAACTCCTTTGTTGGACTCGAAAAATTATCGTCACCTTAGCGCTAACTAAGGCTCCTCCAATTTTCCCTCGTCCGCCTCGGATTTCATCCAGATTTGGGAGTTCTAGATATAAAAAAGCGTCGAGATAATCTCGACGCAGGATATACTCTCGCACATCCTGCGTCGGATGGCCGGTAAGATGTTCACGGTATTTTTGACTAAAGCTCCAGATCGATAGCTGTCACCCGATGATCCTTCACAATCTGGATTTCGTACCCATCACTTCTTTTTTGGAGCAAGAAATCAAGTATAGAAATTGCACGCTCCATAGCCTCTTCGTCGGAAGTTGTTGAGCCTATCCTTTCTTTGATTCTTTCAACAGCGTCCCGTGTTTTTTGTCTCATGCTTTTACTCCGTTTCAAAATTACCACATTTATTTTTATTAGTAAATAGCGACTATATTTTATAAAATTTTATGGTTTCTTGGAGCATTTTTTCAATTGAGAAATCCTTTTCAATTTTTTCTTTTAGTTTTGTTCCATATTCATTTCGTGTTTCAGGGTTTTGGATCAAAAAATCCAAAGCATCAGAAATTTCTTTTACATTAGCTTTTTCAACTAGCATGCCATTTATTTTGTCGTCAATAATATCTGGAATTCCTCCTACAGAACTAGCTATGACTGGTAGCCCAGCCTGGCCAGCTTCTAGAAGGGTATAAGGGAGACCTTCTTTGGTGGATGTGAGAGTGAAAATATCAAAGGCTTTTAGATAATTTTCTGCGCTTTGAATAAAACCTAATAGGAAAACTTTATCTGTCAGATTGTTTTCTTTTATCAACTTTTCTAAATTATTTCTTACTTCACCTCTTCCAATGATGAAGTAAGCAAAATCAGACTTTATTTTGGCTAAAGCCGAGATGGTGTATTCCAAACCTTTGTTTTTATGGAGTTCCGAGATTGTTCCAATCCATGGGGTGGAAGGTAGAAGGTGGAAGGTAGAAGGCGGAAGTAGATTTTGCAAAGCAATACGAGCGGAATCTTTTTCCAAATAATTTATTTGACCAATTCCATTTCTTACCAAAACAATTTTATCTATATTGATAAATGGCATTTTCAAAGCCTGCTGTCTTTCTTTTTCAGCAATGACAATTACTTTATGACAAAGAAGTACTGTAAGACATGAGAAAAAGTAAGTGAGTGATTTGAAAAGTTCTCCTCGGTCTTCATTAAATGACCAACCATGCGCAGTCATTATTATTTTTTTTGTACCAGAAAGTCTTCCAGCAACTCCACCAAAGCCTGCTGCTTTAGGGCTGTTCAAATGTAAAACATCTGGTTTTTCTTGGAGAATAGTTTTCCAAATCTGTAAGGAGCTTTTGAATTCTGATATAAAAGATAAATCTCGTCTCAAACTGCTTATCTCTATTACTCTCACGCCTTTCAATTGAAGTTTATCCTTCAGTATCTTACCTTCACCGCAAATAACCACTACTTCAAATTGCTCTTGAGGAAGATTTGTAGCTAGGTCATAAACATATTTTTGGGCGCCTCCCCAGACGCCTTTGGTGATGACATAGCAAATTTTGGTCCTCTTTCCAATAGATGATTTCTGTTGCATATTATGGCATTTTAGCATATTATGTGGTTTATTACATATGAGAAATCTAACCAATAAAGAAGCTATCATCCTCTTTTTCGGAGATATTTTTTTCTTCATTTTCTCTCTTTGGCTCTCACTTTATTTGAGATTTAGAGAATTACCAACACTCCTTAGATTCAAGACTCACTTGATACCATTTTCGATATTATTTGTAATCTGGATTTTGGTTTACTTCATTGCGGGTTTATATGAAAAGCATACTTTAATATTAAAAAGCAGATTACCAAGTATTATTTTCAATGTTCAGATTGTAAATAGTATTTTTGCCATAATCTTTTTCTATACATTTCCAATATTCGGTATCACTCCAAAGACTATCCTTTTTATCTATCTTTTAGTTTCTTTTATGTTTGCTTTAGGGTGGAGAATCTATGGAATATCTTTTCTAGGCAGCCCAACAAGAGAGCCAGCACTTTTAGTTGGATCAGGAAATGAAATGAGAGAACTTATGGATGAGGTAAACAATAACAGCCGATACAATCTACATTTCGTTTCTTCCATAGATGTTCAAGATGTTTCATCAATTGATATCCAAGAAGATATAGTAACTCCCGTATATTCAAATGAAATAAAGATAATAGCTATAGATTTTTCCCACGAGAATGTCGGTCCACTCCTTCCTCATCTTTACAATCTGATTTTTTCAAAGATTAGATTTATTGATTCTCATAGAATTTATGAAGATATCTTTGATCGAATACCATTATCTATCGTTTCATACAGCTGGTTTTTAGAAAATATTTCTGTTTCTCCAAAATTTACCTATGATTTTTTAAAGAGACTCATGGATATTTTACTTTCATCAATCTTATCTTTAATATCGCTTGTTTTTTATCCATTTGTTTACTTGGCAATTAAATTAGACGATGCAAAAAATATATTTATATTTCAAGAACGTATCGGTCAAAATAATCAAATAATAAAAATAATAAAGTTTAGAACAATGTCCCTTAACGATGGAGGTGAAGGTAATAATGATAGAGAACAAAAGATAACCAGAGTTGGAAAGGTCTTGAGAGCTACTCGAATAGATGAGCTACCTCAGCTTTGGAATGTTTTGAAAGGTGATATGTCACTGATCGGCCCAAGACCTGAACTACCTAATTTGGTTAAACTCTATGAAAAAGAGATATCTTTCTACAATGTTAGACATTTGATAAAGCCGGGTCTTTCAGGCTGGGCTCAAATCTATCAGAACTCACCTCCAAAGTTTTCCACTGATTATAATCAGACAAAAATAAAACTTTCTTATGATTTGTTCTACATAAAGAATCGTTCGTTCTTATTAGATATAAAAATCGCTCTTAGGACTATCAAGTCACTTCTTTCTAGAACTGGAGTATAATGTCCTTAATGTATACTCGAAATATTTTGCTATTAGCAACTACACTGATTTTGCTTGTGTTTTTTACTTTCAAAAATATTAGCAGTATAGGTTTAAGTACCTCGCATGTTCAGATGGTTACAATTGATGATAATGGTTTTTTACCTGAAACTCTTACTATAAAAGAAGGCACAAAAGTAATTTGGAAGGCTTCTGGAAAACACTTGCACTGGCCGGCTTCAAATCCTCATCCTGTGCATACAGATTATCCAGAATCTGGAGGTTGCATAAGTAGTGCTTTAGATTCCTGTTATGGTTTGAAATCTGGAGAGGAATTCTCATTTGTTTTTAACAAGCTTGGTGATTGGGGAATTCACGATCATCTTTTTCCTGGAAGCGTAATGAGTGTGAAGGTGGTAAGTAGGACAGCTTCCACAACTACTTTAGTTTTTTCCAAAGATTTAGTTTCGCCTTCGGAATTCAAATCATTGGATTATAGTAGGCAATTAGAAACTATAAAAAAACTTTCTGCTCTGGACCCTGCAAAAGCTTGGGATTATATAAAAAAAAGTTTCATTATAAATGGACAGGTTGTAGGAAATGCTCATGAAATGGCACACATTGTTGGTCACAATGCTTATGCAAAATTTGGTCTGGATGGAGTTAAAATTTGTGATGATTCTTTTGCTTTCGGATGTTTTCATGGAGTGACGGAGGCAATGCTTTTGAAAGAGGGTGTGAAAAGTATAAGTAGAATCGAACAAGGTTGTTTGGATCGTTTTCCTCCCAAGTCTTCAAGTGACTATACAGGTTGTATTCATGGAACAGGTCATGGAGTCTATAGTTTGGAGGGGGCAGATATATCGAAAGCCTTGGAAGATTGTGACATCATAACTGAGCCATACAGGCAGTATTGTTATGACGGAGTTTTTATGGAAAATTCAAGTTCTCCATCCAGTAGGGTTTTTGATCCAAAGGATCCTTGGAAGTTCTGTACTGATCTGGATGTCAGATATCATAGAAATTGTGCAAGGTATCAAAGCCAAATCTTTTTAGGAAAGATGGGACATTCTAATCCCCTTGATGAAGTCGGGGGGCTGTGTACCAAAGGTCCATCTATTCTTCTTCGACAAACTTGTTATCAGAGTTTAGGATTTTATGTCACACAAGGTGCTTTAGGTGCAAAGAATAAAATTTTACAAAACTGTGCTCAGATGCCCACTCTAGAGGGCAAAGAGATTTGTTCCACAGGTGCAGCCATTGAAAGTGTCTTCCAAAAGTATGAAGGTTATGTGGAAACTTCACATGCAATCTGTAATACTTTGACTATGCTAAAGAAAACTGAATGTCTAGCTAATATTGAAAGAATGATAAATCCAAATGTCCAAAATTAAAACACAACATATAATCCAAATA
The DNA here is from genome assembly GCA_013816135.1 of Patescibacteria group bacterium. Classification (GTDB taxonomy): domain Bacteria; phylum Patescibacteriota; class Minisyncoccia; order Phycocordibacterales; family DATDWN01; genus C7867-006. The sequence goes on from JACDEV010000006.1 coordinate 24,434, forward strand.
TCCCTTCTCTTTTCGGCAATAGCTATTGTAGTGTTTGGTAAAAATTTTATTCCAAAAACAATTTCAAGTGATACAGCGGTTTTGTCTTCAAATATTCAAGCTCAAAATATAGAAACTGACTGTCAAAGAAATAGCTCTTCATTTGGTAATAAAGAAACATGTTATTCTCATGCTTTCAATTTGCTTGCTGAAAAATCTGGACCCACCGTTTCCTTTCAAGTACTAAAAAATCTTCAAAAAATAGATCCTGATGCTATAGGATGTCATCTTATTTCTCATGGTATCGGTATTGGTTCATACAAAAGAGACCCTGGGTCATGGCAAGAACTTATTCAAACAATGAGTCCAAGTTGTAATTATGGTGCTATTCATGGAGTTTTGGAAGCCTATGTGGAAAGCTTGCCAGACAGGAAATTAACCTCAGAAATAATCCCAAAGATATGTGGAGTAAATCCAAGAGCAGATTGCAATCATATAGTCGGACACCTTATCCTTGTATTTACAAATGCAGATATGAAAAAAGGTTTGGACTCATGTGATGTATTTATGGACTATCGTCAGAGAGACTTTTGTCAGACTGGGGTGTTTATGGAAGAACAAACTGCCTTAAATCTTATCGATCATGGTCTAGCTCCTAAATCCTGGTTGAATTGGCAATTACGTTTGCCTGACCTTGAGAAAATTTGCCGCTCTTATGGTGGTGATAAACTTTCTGATGACAAAGCTTCAGCTTGTTGGCAAGAGATTGTGCACGTAGCTTTGGTGGCTTTCCATAATGACGCAGAAAAGACGTTTCAATTTTGCGACACTGCGCAAGTCTTGGATGGAGCAAAAAGATGCAAACGTCATGCTCTGGGGATAATAGGTGCCACAAAGAATTTTGATCTCTCCAAATTAAAGTATATCTGCCAGATTCCACAAAAAAATGATCCAGACTTTGAAGGTGAGTGTTATCCTAATTTAGTTTCCAGTTCTTTATCTACTATTCCAGATGCTATAGACCCAGCTATAAATTTCTGCAGTAGCATAGAAGATAAATTTAAAGGTCCTTGTTTTTCTATGATAGGTGCTGTATCTTCTCACGGACCCGTAAGTAAGGACAGCTTACGTTTGGCATGTGAAAAAGCTCCGAAAGAATTCCAAGATTTTTGTTTTGGAAGTTATCAAGGAGGAAATGTCGGTGAAAATAAATACGGTAAAACAAATGATTAATCTGAATTATTTTAAAGTTTCAAAAAATCAACGAGAGAGTTTCTTCCAGATATTTTTAATTGTTTTTGTATTTACTTTAGTTATTATTTTCTCTTTTTATTTTGGAAGCTTTTCCAAGCAGTCTTTATCTACGAGTAATAAAATTTCATCTGAAATTACTGAAATAAAAACTACAACTAATCCATCCGTCCAAGCAAAACTATATAGACAACTCATAGAGAGAGTAGGTCCAGCAGAAGCCCAAGACGATCTTCTCAATTCTGGCCTGCCATTTACTGGACAAACACATCTTTTGAATCATGTAGTGGGGGATTTTTTATATGAAAAATTTGGAACAAAAGGTCTGGCCCAATGTAAAGACTATTTTCTTTCATCCTGTTACCACGGTTTCATACTTCATGTTATTGCAGACAAAGGTATAGAAGGTGTTAAGGAGACTTTCAATGAATGTTTGAAATTTGGACCAACAGTCTACTCACAATGTGCTCATGGTATTGGCCATGGATTTCTTGCAAGCGTTGGTTACAAGAATCTGACTTTAGCGTTAGATACCTGTGATAAAGTCGGCAAAGCCATTAAAGAATTTCCTTTGTTTAATTGTTATGATGGTGTATTTATGGAAAATATCTGGGCAGTTCACGAAGGCGTACCCTCACCAGATAGATGGGTTAAGCCAGGAGATATTCTGTATCCATGCAATGACCCTAGAATAAATAGTAAATACATAACAGCCTGCTGGTCAAATCAACCTTCACTAATCTACCAGTTTTATAAAGGAGATGTGAAAAAAGTAGGTCAAAACTTATGTCTTCCACTAACAAATCCAGAATATCAAAGAATGTGTTTTGACGGACTTTCAAGACAGATCCATCCGCTTACACAAGGTAGTAGTACGAAAACCTTAAGTCTTTGTGGATTGATGCCAAATTCTAAATGGAAGAATTTTTGTGTGGGGGTAAACGCTAGCGCAAGTTATGCAGTAGGGGACCACAATGTTCCGTTTAAGATTTGTGCTGAAGTTTCTGAAGATGGAAAAGGTGAATGCTATGAACGTATATTTGGTATTGCAAAGGCTTATTCAAAAACTTCTACCGACTTTAAACTTGAGTGTAACAAAGTGACAGAACAGAGTTGGAAAGAACAGTGTCTCAGTATGCAATAAATATAAAAACCGCCAATGGCGGTTTTTATATTTTAGTGATTTAACTAGAACTATTTCGTTATTCCTACCACACTCCACTTTCCAGCATTTAATCCGTTTCCATTAGTATCACCTGGAGCTTTGTCTCCTACATAGAAATAAACGGGCTTCTCTCCATAAGCATACTGATATGTTCCATCTGGTCGCTTTATAACATTCATTCTTTTTGAAAGCATATCTGTAGAAGAAGCTATATTCTTATTATCATATGCATAAGGAATCCAAGTTTTCGCACAGTCACCAGTACAGCTACTTGCTAGTCTTTTGTCATCTGCAGAAACATAGAGAGTCATTCCTCTACCATCCGTCAGATATTCTCCCAACGCTGTAGTTCTTCTACTTGATGAAATAAGTAAAGACGAATTATCTATTGGTGCTGTAACTGTATTGTCTACAGGACTAGTTGTTGTGTCTGGGACCACTTCAACCGGTATATTTTGAGGAACAGCTTTTAGGAAATAAACTCCAATTCCTAATAAGATTACTATCACTACCAATCCACCAATTATTTTTTCTTTCATAGGATATATAATAGTACAATTCTGTAGTCGTACGTAGTTTTTTGTGTGGATAAGTTTTTAAAAGTTGTCCCAAATTGAGGGTTGACAAATCAAATATAATGGGGTAATTTTATGTTAGAAACGCTCTATCCAATGCCTTGAAGGAGGCTCCATGAAGAACTTCAGTTTCGTCGCAATTCTGGCGGCTGTGCTTTGCATGGCTTCCTGCGGTGGAAATTCTTCCCCCGCTGCTCCCAGCACGCCGACGCCGACCCCAACTCCCGTTTCCACCATCAAGGTGGATGGTCTGGGAGTGACGCCGAGCGTCGCTCACGCTGGAGACACCATTACGGTCTACTTCAATACGTTTCTCTGCCCCACGGGTTTCAGGTGGGGAGTTCTCTACACTCGAGACGATGGAGTGACTCGTCCCCCAAATGGAGCTTCATGTGTCATAGGAGGCTCAAGTTCCGGTGCTATGAGCACGATCTTGAACGAACAAAATGACATGCTGTCGTTTTCTCGAGGTCACACACTAAAAGCGGAACTGGTAGTCATGGAAGTCTATCCAGTTCCAATCTGGCGATCGCTCGCCGGGTCAGTGTCCGTCCAGTAACATTCGAGAAATTGTCCGGTTGGTTGTTTCTACAACCAACCGGATTTTATGTTATAATTTTTATATTGATTTTATGAAAAAATATTTACTTATTTCAGTTTTGTTTTTTATTATTTTCTCGATATTACCCAAATATGTTGATGCTTTTGTCGCAATTCGATGTGGCACAATTGGTGGAACCATAGATAACTCAGGTCAAGGTTTTTTTTCTACAAGCAATAATACATCTAATGGTCCATATAATTACAGTTGGAATTTTGGTGATGGTGAGAGTTATACTGACAGTGCTCCATTTGGACAAAATCATTCTATAAGTCATCCTTATTCATTGTCTGGAACATATACTGTAACTTTTTCTGCTGAATATACAGATGGACAAGATAGTTGTAGTAGTTCAAACAGTTTTAATTACATACCAGGTTACTCCTACCCGTATCCATATCCATACCAATACCAATACCAATACGAATACCAGTATCCTTACCAATACCAATACCAATACCAATACCAATACCAATACCAGTATCAGTATCAGTATCAATACCAATATCAGTATCAATATCAATACCAATACGAATATCCGTCTCCACCCATTGGAAGTGGCTATGTAACACCACCAGTTTACCCCTATCCCTCACCACCTATTTATACCTATCAGTACCAGTACGAGTATCAGTACCAATATCAGTATCCGACACCTCCCGCAGTCTATATCTATCCGACACCTCCTATTGTATACAATGTCATAACTACCAAAACCACAGGTGGTTCGATAAAGAGTGTTGATACCAAAATAGATTGCGGAGCGACATGTTCAGCAAGCTATGTACAAAGTACAAGTGTTACTCTCAAAGCTATACCAGCCTCATCTTATTGGAAGTTCTCAGGTTGGTCAGGGGATTGTTCAGGAACATCAATAACTTGTGTATTCAATGTGAATTCACCGAAAACAGTCAATGCTTCTTTTGAAAAACGCTTCTTCAATTACAAGGAGTTTTAATATATAATGTTATAAGCCATTAATTTATAAAATATGCCATCAAGTAAAATTATATTTTCTTCAATTATAGTTGTGGTTTTGCTGGGACTAGGATTGGGTTTTGTATTAAATCACAAATCTGCAAAAACAGATGTTGAAGTTCTACCCACTACAACTACTGAACCTGTAGTTACCGCAAAAGCAACAACAACCCCAACAAAAAACAGTGGGACAGTATCTTCCTTAGATAAGGCCTTGTCCGCCGATGAAAAAACAGTTTTGTATGCACCTGGCAGTACAGCATCTGCAGAAGCAACTCAAGCTCATTTTGATTTAGCCAATAAAATTGCTGTTAGTACCGATAAAATAGTTATCAATGATTGTTTAGCTACTCCAGTAGTATTGAAAACTAAACTTGGCAGCACTATCACCATTTCAAATCAAGGCACAAAGGATTTTGAGTTCAGAGTTGATACTAGCAGTATTTCTATACCAGTAGGAAAAAGTGTTAGCTATAAAATTGAATTCAAGACAGGACAAGGTCTATATGGATATGGTTGTGACGAAGAAGGTTTGAATAGAGCAATAGGGCTTATACTAGTCACTCAATAATTTCGTAAGTTGTGATAAAAAAAAAAGAGCGTGGGTAAAAGTTTTACTTTTTAATCTTATCTTCGTAGCGATTGTTGCACTTATATATTTTCAGCAAGTTCACAAAATATTTTTTTCTAGGATTAATAGAAATACTATTGTACTGCAGGAAAGTGGATTTTCCCCGACTGAATTGACAATAAATATAGGTGATACCGTTACGTTTAGCACAAATCGTGACGTTTCTTTTTGGCCAGCTTCTGATCCTCATCCGTCACATTCTATATACTCAGAATTTGATTCAAAAGAGCCGATTTCCCCTAAAAATACGTGGAGCTTTACCTTTGAAAAGTCAGGAATTTGGCATTTTCATGACCATACAAATCCCTACTTTAATGGCACAATAAATGTGTTGGATAAAAATGGAGTCGTTCAATATAAATGTGATACTAATAACAAAGAGAAATGTTGGGATGACTACCTGTCATTAGCTGTAAATACCGGAGGTCCCAAAGGGGGGTTAGACGCCCTTTCTTACTTGATGAAAAATGATCCAAGTTTTGTTGATCAGGGATGCCATGCTTATGCTCATCGTGTTGGTGAAAAATCATTAGAATATTATTTATCAAGTAAAAAAGATATAAGTCAGTGGGATTTTCCTATTGAGTCAACATATTGTGGCTACGGATTTCTGCATGGAGTATTCGAACATTACTTTCGCATCAAACCTTCTTTTGTTTCTGAAATTTGCTCTGAACTAGATAAGAAATTTTCCTCTGAGATTCCCAGAATTCGGCTAAATTGTTTCCATGGAGCAGGTCACGGCTTCATTCAAGATCCTCCAGAGGAAAGTTTATGGGGCAATGTCCAAGGAATAATTTCACCCGCTTTAGAAAAATGCTCCAAAGTATCACCGGGAAACAATAATGATGAAATTACTGAATGCAATGAAGGAGTTTTTAATATTATAGCAGGGTGGATGATGTCGGGTTCTTACAGTATTTCTAAGTTCGATGAGAACGACCCTTTTGAGTTGTGTCGGAACCAGACATCGTGGCCATATCAAAAAGCTTGTTATTACGAGCTTTCTCTTAAGGTTAATTTTTTTGGACACGACAATATACCAGAGCTGGCTAAGAGATATGCAAATAAAATTGCAGATAATGAAATTGCAGGGATGGTCCTTCATTCTATTGTTGCTTCTGTTGTTCAAGATACAGTAGATAAAAATGATTTTACAGACTATCTTCTTCAGTGTAGAGAATTGCAAGAGCGACTTCATAAGGATTGCTTGGCTGCTATAGTTGGAGGACTCATGGCACATGGTGTGCCACAGCAGGAATATGTAAAACCTTTAAAATTATGTAGCTCAGAAAAAATGAATATGACAGAAAAAGAATATTGCTTCTCACAATTAGGAGCGGTTATAAAGAAGACTTATGATAAGGGAAAAGTAAGTGAAATTTGTCTTTTGTATCCGGATTCGTATAAAAAATACTGCCAACTATGATACATAGACTTATAATTTAAAAAAATGATAAACTATGATTATGAATAAAGAACATCTTAAAAAAGCGGCACTAAATAATAAATTAATAGTTTCTCTTGTGGGTGTGGCGTTGATATTAGGAGTTGCAATTTACTTCAAGAATCATCCGAATACTAGTTCTCTTTCATCTTTGAAGCACGAAACATCTTCACTCTCCAACACTCCATTGGCAAAAATTCCACTTGATTCAACTCTTACTGTAGAAGAAAAGGGATTGTTTTATACTCCACAAAAAGATGCTACAAAGGCAGAGCTAGAAACATATTCAACATTAGTGGCAAAAAATGCAACCGAAGGAAATGAAATTGTTATCAATGATTGTAAATCTAAACCTGTAGTCTTGAAGACTACATACGGCAGTATTTTCAACGTAAAAAATACAGGAAAAACAGACATTCATTTCGGTTTCGGTTCAGAACGTACATTGATCAAAGCTGGTAGCAATGAAAAAATAAAAGCTAACTATTCTACAGGTCCAGGAATATATGGTTATGGCTGCGACGACCCTTCTTTGTCTAGATCTATAGGCTTACTCCTCCTAGTTCAATAATTTCTTTGTTTCAGTAGATTTGCTATATTTAGCTCATTAGAGTTATGAAATTTCTTAAAGGCAAATCTTTTCTGGTTTTATTGTTAATTTTAATCAATGCAGTTTTATTGGTGGTTTTTTTTAAACCCAGTCATCAGACTATTTCTTCTTCTACTACTACTACTACTAATAATAATTGGCAAAATGTAGATTATCCAGAAATAAGTAGTATTGGGAAAGATTGGGATTTTCAAAAATATACAAAATACTTTCAAAATCTGGCGGAACAGAAGGGAGGGGAATATGCCTATCATGCTTTAGCTACTGCCGCCAATAAAGGCTACATAGCTGGAAATGTTGATACTCATCTATTAGGACACACCGTCGGTGATGTACTTTATAAGCAGAAAGGTATTGAGGGTATAAAAGTCTGTACAGATGATATTCGTAACGCTTGCTCACATTCTATTGTTGTAGGGTATCTTTTGGAAAACGGAGCATCCAGTTTGGGCAAAGCAGTGGAAGCTTGTCATGATGCGCCGGGTGGATCTGGAGCGTATACAATGTGTGTTCATGGCTTAGGTCATGGGGTGTTAGCTTATGAGGAATATGATATGAAAAAGGCAGTAAATTTATGTAATAAAATCGGTACTCTTAAATCTGCAAACATAGAAATAGGGCAATGTATTGGGGGAGTGACAATGGAAATGATGGCTGGGGTCCATGATCATGAGGCATGGATTAAACAAGTTCCAAATTATTTCAAAGAAAATGATCCTTTAGCCCCATGTGATTCGGGGTTTATATCCAAAGAATATACAAATTTTTGTTATGTATATTTAACTCCCCATTTATTCAAATCCGCAGGCGTAGAGCTATCTTTTCCTGACCCAAAGCTTTTTAATAAAGCAATGAAATACTGCGAAGGCATTCCCTTTGAAGACAGAAATAGAAGTACGTGTTTTGGAAGTTTTGGAAAGGAATATGTTGTACTATCCAACGCAAGAAATGTCCAGAATGTAAGTTCTATGAAAGACGCACAATTATTACAAGTCTATAATTGGTGCAAGCTTGGACCTGTAGAAGGAGTTTCTCCTTGTATTGAGTCAGCACTACAGTCGATTTATTGGGGTGGAGAAAATGATTCAAAAGTTTCAGTTAGATTTTGCAACATCATACCAGATCAAAAATATTCAAATGAGTGCATGGAAAATCTTATAGGTTCTGTTTCATACTATGTTAAAGATGCTAAATATAGAGAGTTATTTTGTAGTGAGGTTACTGAAAAATTTAAAGAAGATTGTCGCGCAAGGCTATTAAATCCAATAAGATGAAAAAAAGATTTTTAATTTTATTGCTAATTTTGGTTATTGTAGTTGAAGGTGTACTTTTGATAAAGCCTACTGGGTTTATAAAAAGTATTTTCGAAATGAAACCTAAACTTATAAGTCAGAATGTAGGTCCTGAATATCTTTCTGACCATGAGATGATAAATGAAAAAAATAGATGGTCAAAAATAATGGATGAGATTGGTCCAGAGAAGGCATATGCAAAATTTAAAGATGAATACAGTACAAAAAATTTTGGAACACAGCATGTGGCAGCCCACATTATTGGAGCCCTTCTATACCAGAAAGCTGGTTTGAATGGACAAGCTATTTGCGATAGCACTTTTTCTTTCGGTTGTTATCATAGTTTTTTCTCACAAGCTTTAACAGATAAAGGTCCTTCAATTATTTCAAGTTTAAACCAAGTATGTCTCGATAAATTTGGCCCTTTGGGTTCGGGCTGTCAGCATGGAATTGGACATGGAGTGATGGATTATTTTGGCCAAAAACATTTACTTGATGCATTGAAGGCTTGCAAACCGACAACATCTTTCAGTGCAATCTCCGGTTGTACTTCAGGAGTATTTATGGAATACAATGTCCCAATTATAGTTACGGAAACAGATGCAAACGCCATTTCTAGACCATTGGATACAAAAAATCCATATGCACCTTGCCCGGCTTTGCCAAAAAGCTTTCAGGAGTCTTGTTACTATTCCATAGGCCAATGGTGGGATCAAACACGTGTTTATAAAGGAGATTGGAAATCCCAAGGTTTGCTCTGCAAAAATATTCCGGATGTGGCATTTATGGAAACTTGTTATCTTGGAATAGGAAATGTAACTGCGCCAGATAATAATTACGATCCAAAGAAAACTATTGAAAGTTGTCAGAAAATGCCTAATCAAAAGGCGATTGTAACTTGTCAGGCCGGTGCTTCGTGGAGTTTTGCAGCAAATCCCGATTTTAAGCCTTTGGCAATAAAAATATGTGATGAACTTAATGATAAAGATAAGAATGAATGTTTGCGAATAGGTAATCTGCTCAATCCAAATAACAATAGGTAATATGAATTTAAAAAAATTAAAAAATTTATTTAAATATAAGCATGTGGCTGTTGTTGTACTGCTTGTTGTTATTTTTATTGAATTGATTAGTTACTTTCATTTAAATAGTGTCACTACTCAAGCTGATATAGAGAATTATGCAAATAAAGTTTTAACACTATGTAAAGATACTAAATATCATCCAGCTTGTTACGACAAAGCCATTCCTCAGTTAATGGACTATATCTCTATGGAGGATGCATTTAAAGTTACATCAATTGTTCAAGATAAAGATCGTAGCTATTTATATTGTCATGTATTAGCTCATGCATTAAGCGCCCGGGAAGTAGATAAAAATCCATCGGCATGGAAAGATGTTGTTTCTCGCGTACCTTCAGGAATGTGCTCTAATGGCGGAATACATGGAGCCTTCCAAGAAAGATTTAGAGGAGAAACATTTACCGAAGAGCAACTCCAAACAATAAAACCAGAATTAAATGACCTGTGTGAAGAGCGTGATAGCTGGCATCCGACAGGTTTAGAGCAGGCTTCTTGTTATCACGCCCTTGGACACTTAACTATGTATCTCACATCGGCAGATATACCTAGATCTCTTAGCTTATGTGATGAAATATCACTTAAGCCAGGAGGTAGGGATTATAGGCATCTATGTTACGACGGAGCATTTATGCAAATCTTCCAGCCTTTGGAGGCAGAGGATTTTTCACTTATCATCGGAAAAGAAGTTACCAAAGAACAGCTTCCAGATTTTTGTAATAAATTTACTGGAGAAGTTAAAGGTTCGTGTTGGTCGGAAGGTTGGCCATTGTATAGGTCTGAATTAGAAAAACCTGAAGGTTTGAATAGTTATTGTTCAAAAGCATCATTATCTGAACGTGATCGTTGCTTTTCTTCTATTATTTATGTGATGACAGCTATGTTTAATTTAGATAGTAATAAAATCATTTCCTATTGTCCAAAGGTTGTAAAAAACCAAGTAGGGGGATGCTTTGCTAGCGGAGCCTCTAGGATGATAGAAGTAGATTATCGAAATATTGATAAAGCAGCAGAGTTATGTACTGAAGCAGAAAAATTCGATCCAAAACATACATGCTTCAAAACACTTTTGCAGTACTCAACCTACAATTTCAAGAAAGACTCTCCAGAGTTCTATAAGGTTTGTAATAGTATGCCAACTGAATGGAAAGAACTTTGCCTTAAAAAACAGTAAATGAAAAAAGCAGTAATCTTTACTTTGTTGGTAGTGGTTTTTTCAGGAGTTTGGTTTTTTTATAACCGAATTTATTCTATAAAATTAAACTATGTCGAACCTAAAACTACTTTCAATGATAAAAGTAGTATAAATGAAAGTGATATCGTAGTGAAAATTACTGCTCAAGGATTTGTTCCATCATCAATCAATATAAAGAAAGGTAAGAAAGTATTTTGGCTTAACGAAAGTGGTACTTTAGCCTGGCCAGCCTCCAATCCTCATCCTACACATTCTGATTATCCAGGATTTGACCCAGAACTTCCTATGCCTGTAAATCAGAGTTGGTCGTTTGTATTTAATAGGGTTGGAAGATGGGGGTACCATAATCATCTCAATTCAGCCTTTAGAGGAGTTGTAAATGTTTCTGAATAATCAAGTTGTTAAGATGTTTTTATATGGTAAGCTTAAAAAATGATACACAAAATTTACCATATGCTGAAATTAGATCGAATACAAAAGAGAGATCTTTTGTTAATAGTAGTACTCCTTGTGAGTTTGGGGACTTTGGGACTAACGGTTTATAACAACTATACTTTAAATAAAAAAATCTCATTACTTACAGTTGCACCTGGCGGAACACCAGTTTCTGTAAAAGGTTTGATAAAAAAAATTGATCCTCTTTCTCCGCGAATTGGTAATCCAAATGCAAAAGTCGTAATAGTAGAGTTTGAGGATTTTCAATGTCCTTTTTGTAAGAAATTTGATATCGAAACCTTTCCAGAAATAAAAAAGGAATTTATCGACACAAATAAGATTCTTTATATTCATGTAGATTTGGCTATATTGGGATTAGAGTCAAATGCCGCTGCAGAAGCTTCTCACTGTGCAGCAGACCAAAATAAATTCTGGGAATTCAGAGAATATTTATACACACATCAAGCCCCAGAAAATTCAGGAGCCTTAAATGCTATCAGCTTAAAAAAAATGGCAAAGACATTAGGACTCGATACATCATTATTTAATACTTGTTTTGATAGCGGTAAATACAAGAGCTTGGTAGTTGAGAATACAAACTTTGCAAAGAGTTATGGATTTACCGGAACTCCATCTTTTGTGATAAACGAACAGACATTTAAGGGAGCGCGCCCTCTTTCAACATTTATTGATGCGATCAATCAGGCTCTTAAATAAGCTATTGCTAAAGTCAAATATATATAGTATTGTATAAACAGAAAAGTTGAGTCGTAAATTCTTGACTGCAAAGTCAATGGAGGTAGATATGCTTCGTCATTTTATGATGATTGCAGCCTTTGGTGTTCTGCTGATGTCATTGGGTTGCGATCACTCTACTCCAAGCTCTATCACATCTCCATCTCCTCCACCGATTACTCCTGTTCTAGTGGTGGATCAGTTCATCTCAATTGGAGGAGCGGATCCAGCCCCTTTGCCAAAAGGAAGTCCCCAGGGATTTTGCGGATTACCAGTTTCCGTGCCTGGGACCATCAAGGTTACACTTACTTCCGTGCCTGGGGTCAATTCTGTTCAGGTGTATCTGATCAGTAAGTCCGATCTGGCAACTCTTGGATGTGGTCCAGGAACAGCAGTTTGTCCGGGAGCAATTGATCCGATGATTTTTACTTCAGGTGCTACGAAGACCTGGAGTGTTAATCCCGGATCTTACTGTATTGCCTTGCGTAATCTTACAGAAGCAAAAGAGGTTTTGAATCTATCTTCTACTTTTGAACACTTTTGAGGATTGTATCTATTGCGCTCTTCTTCGGAAGGGCGCTTTTTTATGTGTGTACATTGATTCTTCCGTTTTCCATGTAAAAAATATATAATTTACTTAATTGTTTATATGGAAAATACTGAAACTAACTCAAATTCAAAGATAATACTGATTAGCATAGTGATTGTTACGTTTCTATTTACTTCGATAATTTATTTTTTTTATTTTTCCAAAAAACCATCACCTATACCTATAGTGACAAGAGAAATTCCGTTGGACGAGAAGAAACCTGAAGTGCAACTTGACGCCTTAAGGTTTCATGGAAAGATTGTGGTTCCAGATATTCAAGCTAGTTCTAGTATAGATATAAAATCTTTACCTTTAAATATTCTTAATTTGTTTGGTAAAAATTTAAATGATCTTAAATTATCTTCTTTGGTTTTTACTAACGGTCAAAATGGTTTTTTGGCTGAATTTTCTACATCAACTATAGATACTAAAAGTATAATAGATAATTTGGCTACTAAAAGTACTACTTATTCTTGGAACTTAACTTATGGAATTTATTCGTTAAATGCCGCATTGGCTAATTTAGAAAATAATGAATATAAAGCTTCTATCGAAGCCACTTTATATTCAGACCATGTTACTTTCATTCATATTATTATAATTAAAAAATGAAATATAAAAAAATAAGCAGCTTTATTATTTTTGGATTTGTTTTTTCATTTTTTTTATTCTTAAATATTCAAAAAGTTAGCGCAGTTAATTGCCCTAATAACGGTTATGCTTATTGTAGTTCTGGTGGAGGTGAAGGATTTGCAACGTGTGGAGGATATACGTATGTTGATTGTCCAAATGGTTGCGAAATGATAGGTGCCGATTCTGTTTCATGTGATGGCGGTCCGTTTTTAGGCCAAAACAGTACCAGTTGTGTTAATTATCAATGCGTGGCAGTTGCGGCATATTCTTATGGTGAAGGTTATTACTATGCTCAAGGCTACTACCAAGGCTACTACCAAGGTTATTACCAAGGTTATTATCAAGGATACTACTACTCCTATTCCCAAGGTTACTACTACTCCTATGCCGAAGGTTACTACTATTCATACGCTCAAAGTTACTACTATTCCTACGCTCAAGGATATTACCAGGGCTACTACCAAGGATATTATCAAGGCTACTATCAGGGATATTACCAGGGTTACTATCAGTCAGGATATTATTCCTATGCTCAAAGCTATTACCAAGGCTACTACCAGGGTTATTACCAAGGCTACTATCAAGGCTACTACCAAGCAACATATTATCCATACCCAACCCCTGTTGTTCAATATTCAGTAACAGTAACAAAAACAAATGGAAGTGGTGGAACAGTTACAAGTGTTGGTAATACTATAAATTGTGGAAGTACATGTACAGGCAACTTTAATACAGGCTCCACAGTTACTCTTACAGCCACACCTACTTCCTCCTACTGGAAGTTTACTGGCTGGTCAGGTGCTTGTAGTGGAACATCATCTACCTGTGTAATTACAAATATCACTTCACCAAAAGCAGTAGGTGCTACTTTCACAGCCAGGTTCTTTATCTATAAGGAATTCTAAATGGCCGATTGCTTTTTTGGGTGCAACAGAAATTTTAGAGCATTAAGCTATTGCTAAAGTCAAATATATATAGTATTGTATAAACAGAAAAGTTGAGTCGTAAATTCTTGACTACTAAGTCAAAGGAGGTAGATATGTTTCGTCATTTTACGACGATTGTAGTCTTGGGTGTTCTGCTGATGTCATTGGGTTGCGGAAGCAATTCCACTTCACCAAGTACTACTCCACCGATCGTCACACCGCCGGTACCGACGGGACCCGTTACGGTTCAGATTGCATCCTTTCCTATACGTGAAGTTGGACCATTCAACCCTGCAAGTCCGATTGGGGGGTGGGGAGGACCAATTCCTGCACAGTCGGTAAACGGAGTTCTGAGTGTGGAAGTGGTTGTAGACCATGAGGCCGATATTTCGATCTACATCATGAAGAATCCTGGTAACAATCGTCTTGTTCCATCTGACATCTCACCGATTTTTGTACATGTTTCCGGTAAGGTGAGAGTATCAGCACCCCCTTCCGTACCAGCAAACACCAAAGACCTGTTTCTTTTGGTGGGAAGTATGGGGTCTTATGTTGTCGCCGTTACACCTACTGTCTTATTCACTCCAGATAAGTAGGATTGGAAATGACAGTTTCTGAAAGGCAGGATATCGATCCTGCCTTTTTTCTTGCCTTAATATTTATGGACTTTTACACGTTACAAGACTACAATTAGACTATAATTTTTTATGTACAAAATAAAAAAAATCTTTAAAGCTATTGAAAGATTTCTTGTTAGAGCTGGAAAGCTAATAGATTCAAATTCAAAGACAATCTCACTTTTTTTATCAATAGTTGCCATTGCAGTTACTCTTTTCAATGTCCAACAAATAAAAAAACAAGCAAATTTGATCTCAGGTTTAACAACACCAGAAGGGAAGGTTGTTGCGGACTCAGAAAGTATAAAAGACAAAATACCTTCAAACACTCCTTTTCTTGGTAATCCAAAGGCCAAACTTATAATAGTAGAATTCGGTGATTATCAGTGCCCGTATTGCGGTAAATTTCATTCAGAATATCTTCCAAAACTAAAACGTGATTATCTGGATAACAACAAAGCCAAATTTGTTTTTTTGAATGTGGCCTTTCTCGGACAAGAATCAAAAGATGCTGCAGAGGCTTCATATTGTGCTCGCGATCAAGGTAAATTTTGGGAATATCACGATGTGTTGTTCAGTAATCAAAAAGCCGAAAACTCAGGTGCATTCAGTGGAGCTAATTTGAAAAAGTTCGCAACAAGTATCGGTTTGGATATAAACGCGTTCCAAACTTGCACTGCTTCCGGAAAATATACAAAACTGATTGCCGATAATCTTGCCTTAGCCAGCAAATATGGAATTAACGCTACTCCAGGCTTTATCATAGGTAATCAAAGCATAAAAGGAGCCCTGCCTTTTGCTAATTTTAAGCAGGCGATAGATAGCCAGTTCAAATAGTTGATTGTTAACAGTTTTTCCCTAGTCTCTATAAAGAACGTATTGACAAATAAGTAATTCTGAAATACTATTGACATTAGATAGTTCTATGGCATCAAATTCCTTGAGGCCAGACCTCTAGCCTCGAAAGGAGGCAATCATGCGAAAGAGTTTGCTCGCGATCGTCGGTCTCCTTTTTGTCGCAATCGTCGTCAGTGCTTGTGGCTCTTCGAGCCCAACCACTCCGTCGATTTCTCCTCTGACCCCACCTGTTCCTTCTATTAAGGTGGAGTCCTACATCGGGATGAGTCAAGCTGATCCTTCCCCGCTTCCTTCGGGGCGTCCTCAGTTTTTCTGCGGATTCCCAGTAGCTGTTAGTGGTATCATGAGGGCAAGTGTTCAGGCTTTGCCTGGTGGAACGCTTATGCAGATGTACCTCATCAAGAAGTATGATGGGGAAACATTGTACTGTGGACCCGAGATGGCAACATGTCCAGGGGCAATCGGTACGATGGACTTCATGGATTCCGCAACTAACAAGTGGGGTGTCGTTGATCCAGTCAGTTACTGCATCGTGGTACGTAACAGGACAGAGGTAAAACAAGTGGTGAATGGAGGTCTCGTGTTCGAGCACTACTAGCATAGTAAGTTCTAGAACGGAGATTCTGAGATTAGTATCGATGTTCGCGCCCTTCTTCGGAGGGGCGCTTTTTTTGTGCACAACTTTTATTTTATTTTGGAGTTGCAGTGGTATAATATTTTTTGAAGCCAAAAAATACTTAGATAAAAATGATTAAAGAATCTTCTTATAAAATTATATACTCAATTTTTATTGTACTCATTGTTGTTTTTATTGGTGTATATTATAAAAAAACAAAAACTCCGTTGTCTCATGCGGTGATAGAGGAACTCTCATCATCTTTTCCTTTGGATGAAAAAAGTCCTGAAGATCAACTTAATATATTAATCACAAGAGAGACAGTTATGACTCCTTTAGTTAAAAGTATTTCTCCAAATCAAGAGAATCAATTTCCTAAAGAATCGTTATGGTTTTTTGATAATAATATAATAGGTCTAAAAACTAGCACTGTAAATTTCGAGGAGGAAAAAAGTGGTTTAACTGCTGATTTTAGTGTTTCAAAAAATACTCGAGCTGTACTGGAATCTATTGTGAGTAAAAGTACCTCTAATTCATGGAAAGTACTTGGAGCTACTTTTTCTAAAAATGCAGCATTAATCGAGCTTGAGAATGAAACTTATCAAGCGTCGGTTCAAGTTACTTCTGATAGTGAAGCAACTTCATCTGTTCATATCATCTTAATTAAAAAATGAAATCAGAAACAAAAAATAAAAGAATAAACAATTTTATCTTTTCTGGGCTCATTTTATGTCTATTTTTTATTTTAAATATTCAAAAAATTAGTGCAGTTACTTGCCCTACTTCACAAACGGCTTATTGTGATGGACCCGAAGATGCTAGAGGCAACTCAACTAGTTATTGTGGTGGTGAAGTAGATATAAACTGTGCAGATGGATGTTCTCTTTCTAGCATAAGTAGCAATAGTTGTCCTACTGGAGATATTAGTTGTTATAATTATGAATGTTATGTAGTAGCTCCTCCAATTTATACATATCAATACCCATACCCATATCAATACGAATATCAGTATCAGTATCAGTACCAGTACCAATATCAGTATCAATATCCATACCCTTATCAATACGAATATCAGTACCAATATCAATATCAATACCAATACCAATACCAGTATCAATATCAGTATCCAACTCCATACGGTACGCCATATGGAACACCATATGGCACCCCCTACGGAACGCCGTATGCTTATCAATACCAATACCAATACCAATACCAGTACCAATATCAATATCAGTATCCGACTCCATATGGAACTCCCTATGCCTATCCCACACCTGTCGTTCAATACTCTGTAACTGTTACAAAAACAAATAGTGCTGGAGGTACTGTAAATAGCTCAAACAACGCAATTGTTTGCGGAAGCACATGCACAGGTAATTTCGATACTGGTTCCACTGTCGTACTTAAAGCCACTCCTGCCTCTACATATTGGAAATTCACTGGATGGACTGGAAATTGTACCGGTACGTCAGCAACCTGTACTCTTGTGAATGTCACTTCTCCTAAAACAACCAATGCTACCTTCGCTCTTAGGTTCTTTAACTACAAGGAGTTTTAAATATTGACAAACTAGTTATTCTGCTTTATTATTGACACTAGAACAATATTGTTCTCTGTCTTTGCAAGCCTTGAAGGAGGCCGTCATGAAGCGTTTGATTTTGGTCGCAATTCTGGCGGCGCTCTGCACCGCATGCGGAAGCAAGATGGTTGGTGGTCCCACTGCACCGACTTCTGTCGCGAATACCTTTACTGGCTCTGCCACGTTTCCTTCTCTCACGACGCAGCTCGCGTCCGTGGTCAAGGCCGAGGTGGCCTGTTCGGGTAATATACCGTCGAGTCTGGTTTCCAGAGTTGACGACAGCACCGTCACACTGACATGGAATCCTCCGGCCGCAGCCTGCGGGGCTACCTCGTACTTCATCGAGGCCGGATCCGCATCGGGGTTGGCGAACCTCGCCAACTTCCCGTCTGGTGTCGTGCCGACCTATACCGCGCGTGATGTCGGCAACGGCACCTACTTCGTCCGCGTTCGAGCCGGTCAAGGACCGCCGTCGAACGAGGTCGTCGTCGTCGTTGGAGTGTTTGTCGGGTTGAACGGGACGTGGAAGGGTCAATGGCTCTACCAAGGTTCGCTGGACGGGGTAATTCGGCCCACCCAATTGACCCTGGCCATGAGCCAGAATGGGAGGGTCCTGTCAGGCTCATGGTCCAAGCATGGGGGTGCGTTCATCGATATGGCTGGCCAGATCAGCGGGACAGTCGATGGATCGAACGTGGCGATCACGTTGGGCCAGAC